>NZ_JASUTP010000018.1:0-31759 GCF_030445475.1 Thermodesulfobacterium sp.
GTTATGGAGTCCTTGTCCCTCTTTATTTTGTTGTTGTCCATATTATTACTATACAACGCAACATATATTAAGCAAAAACTAACATAAAAATTGCAGGAGGAGATTAATATGGAAGATAACTTTAAGATAGGTATCATCGGTGGAAAAGGGAAGATGGGAGAATTTTTTGCAAGGTTCTTTCAAAAAAAGGGGTATTATGTGCTTGTATCAGATAAAGATACTCAACTTAATAATCAAAGTCTTTTGCAAGAAGCTAAAGTTATCCTTATCTCTGTCCCTATGTCTGTGTTTCCGAAAGTGGTAGAAGAAATTGCAGAGTTTACTACTCCAGAACACTGGATATTAGATGTGTGTTCTCTTAAATTAGGGCCTTATAAAATAATGAAAAGTTTGCTTAAAAAACCTGAGGTGTTGGCTACCCATCCCCTTTTTGGTCCTTATGAGACCTCGCTAAAGGGAAAAACCATAGCCTATTTTCCGATACGAGGTAAAAATCTTTTAAACTGGTTCATCAAGGTTATGTCTGAAGATGGGTTAAGTTTAATAAAAATCTCTCCCAAAAAACACGACCAGATTATGGGATTAGTTCAGGTATTAAACCACTTTTGGTTGGTATTGTTAGGAAACATCATAAACCATTCAGGTTTTCGCCTTGAAGAAATAGTCTCTTTAGCCACCCCAAGTTTTCTAAAGCAACTTGAAATATTGCAGAGATTAGCCTATCAAGACGAAAAACTATATACCAAAATACAGGTTGATAACCCTTATGGAAAACGGTTTAGAACTCTTTTTTACAGAGAGTGTAAAAAATTAATCAAGGCTTTAAACTCTTCTGAGGCTCAAGTTTTCTTTGAGACTAATTTTAAAGAAGTAAAAACCTTAGCTAAAACCTTAGAAAATCTTTTGAAAAGTTCTCATCCTCACTAAATAAAGAAGTAAAAACCCAAAGGCTATCATTCCTAAGCAAAGAACCTGTCCCATCGTCATCCAACCAAAAATAAGGTCAAAACTCTGGGCAGGTTCTCTTAAAAACTCAAACAAGAAACGTAAGACTCCATAGCTTATTAAAAAAATAGCAAACTTTGTCCCTGGAGCCCATTCTTTTTTTCTTAAACTCCAGAGAAAAAGAAACAACAAAAGCCCGGTCACTAACCCCTCATAAAGCTGCACAGGATGGCGAGGTAAAGACCCTCCTTCAGGAAAAACCATACCCCAAGGTAAGGACGTAGGTTTTCCATAAATTTCTCCGTTGATAAAATTACCGATCCTCCCCCAAAAAAGCCCTATAGGAGCACACACCGCTATCAAATCAGCCCACCATAAAAAGGACTGCCCTTTACTCTTTACATAACCATACCCTACTACCAACGCACCTATCAATCCTCCGTGAAAGGACATCCCTCCTTTCCAAATAGCTATTATCTCCCATGGATGGGTTAGAAAATAATCAGGATAGTAAAAAAAACAAAAACCTAAACGGGCACCGAGGATTAATCCTAAAAAACTGTAAAAAAGAAGGTTTTCTAAAAAGGGATAAAGATGAGTAAGGTTTCTTTCTTTTAATTGATACCTTGTGAGAAAAAGCACACAGAAAAAACTTATAACATACATCAACCCATACCAACGGGCTTCAAAAGGGCCTATTTTAAAGATTACTGGGTCAATTTTTGGATGTATAAGCATCGCAAAGATCCTTTATCACACATTCTTCACATTTAGGTTTTCTGGCTAAACATACCTTTCTTCCATGAGCTTGCAAAAGATAAGGGAAAATAAACCACTCTTCCTTAGGGACTATTTCCATCAGCTCTTTTTCTATTTTTTCTGGCTGATTAGCTTTCACCAAACCAATCCTCTGAGAAAGTCTTCTAACGTGAGTATCAACAGGAATGCCCTCTACTATTCCGTAAGCGTTAGCCAACACGATGTTGGCTGTTTTCCTTGCAACCCCAGGTAGTTCTAAAAGGGCTTCCATCGTCTTAGGGACTTCTCCATTATACTTTTCTACAAGGATTTGGCAAGCCTCTTTTATGTATTTTGCCTTTTGCTGATAAAAACCTGTACTTTTGATATCTTCTGCAAGTTCCTCTAACGAAGCTTTAGCAAAATCCTCTGCTGTCCGGTATTTTTGAAAAAGTTTTGCCGTTACCTCGTTTACCCTCTCGTCAGTACACTGTGCAGAAAGTATGGTAGAGATTAAAAGTTGTAAGGGATTTTCAAATTTAAGGGCTATCTTGGCGTCTGGATATAAATTTTTAAGTCTTTCTATCACCAGTTTTACCTTTTGTTTAACGTCCATCCAAAGAACCTCCTATTTGTTTAAGCCCTTGCATAAGGTTTTGATAAAATACCTTTTTTTCTTCCTCTGAAAGAGGTGATATGTCACTTTTAAAGCCAAGGTTTAACTTATTTTCTACCTCTTTAGCCCTTTCAACAAGCCTTGCACTTAAAGAACTTTCTAAGGTTTCTACAGCGTTAAAAAATCTTAACAATCTCAAAAACTGTCTTTCATTAAAAGTAGTTTCTGAGGAGGACCCTTTTTCTATAATCTCTTCTGCATCAAGGATAAGCTTTTTCAAACGGTCAAGAAGGGGTATCTGGATTTGTTTTCTAAGTTGCTCTTCAAGCATCAAAAACTCCCAAGCTATTCTTAAAAGGTCTGGTGATTGAAAATCTTTATGCAGTAAGATGTCTCGGAACCAAAAGGAAAACTCTTTACGTAATAGGTCTACTAGGAACATAAAATCAAATTCTTGCCGATTAAAAAGAGTTTCTAACTCTTCTAAATCAACCTTTAAGGCTTTAAATATTTCTGGTAAACTCTGTTTTTTATAAATATGAAGTAACGCCCAAAAAAAGAATCTTGGCTCAAAGCCTACACCTTTTTCTTCGATAAAAAAACTATTTTCACTTTTTACAAACTCTTTAAACAGCTCTTTTATCCATTCTAAGGTATAAAACTTCATCTGTTAGCCAAGACTTTTTTAATCTCTTCTTTAATTTTACTAACCTCTGGTGTTTCAGAAAAACTTCCTTGGGCTAAAAGTTCTTTTCCTCCTCCTTTAAGCCCCAGAGGTTGCAAGGCTCTAAAAAACTTAGATGCAGGATGTTTATTACCCAGGTCTTTGGTAACCATACACAAGGCTAAACTACCCTTTTCCTTTTCTCCTATCAGGAAAATCACACAAGAACCTAACTTATTCTTAAACCAATCCCCTATTTCCCTTAAGTCTTCCATTTTTTCGGTTTTAAAAGAGGAAACCAATACTTTTATACCTCCTACCTCTTCTACCTCGGAAAGTTTTTGTTCTAAATCTTGTTTCAAGTCAAAACTCTTTAGACGTTTAAGCTCCTTTTCTTTTTCTTCTAAAAGTGTAAGTAAGGCTTCTACTTTTTTCTCTAATTCCTTAGGAGAAGTCTTAAGAAGCTGAGCAAGGTTCATCAGACGTCTTTCCTGATTTTTTACCCATTGATAGGCCTTCATACCAGCTACAGCTTCTATTCTTCTTATACCTGAAGCCACACTACTTTCTGAAACAATTTTTACTAAACCTATCTCACCTGTGTTCTTAACATGAGTCCCACCACAAAGTTCGATAGAAACATCACCGATTTTAACCACCCTAACCACATCTTGGTATTTTTCCTCAAAAAGAGCGATTGCTCCTATAGCTTCTGCTTCTTCTTTATTCATCCACATAAATTCTACAGGATAGTTCTCTAACACCCAACGGTTGACAAGCTCCTCTACCTGGTCTATTTCCTCTTGGGTCAAACCAAAAAAATGGGTAAAGTCAAAACGCAAGCGTTCTTCTTCTACCAACGAACCAGCTTGCCTTACATGGGGGCCTAAAACCTTTCTTAACGCTGCATGTAAAAGATGAGTAGCGGTATGATGCTTAGCGATATGGGCTCTTCTTTCTGTGTCTACCTTTAACTGAACTTCTTCGTTTGGTTTAAGTATCCCTTCGATTAGTTTTACTTTATGATAGATCAGGTCTCCTACTTTATACACTTCTAAGACTTGAGCTTTACCTTCTTTACCAAACACCCATCCTTGGTCATAAACTTGACCACCGCCTTCTGGATAAAAAGGAGTAACGTTGGTAATCAAATAGTAAATCCCGTTTTCTTTTTCTAAACCTAATATCTTAGCTGAAGCTTCTAACGTATCATAACCTACAAAAAAGGTTTGTACTCCTTCTTTAGCCTTTTCTTTAATAAATTCAGGCAATTTTTCTAAAGCACCTTTCCAGCTTTTTCTGCTTTCTTCTCTTGCCTTTTCTCTTAATTTTTCAAAGCCCTCAGTATCTAAGGTAAAACCCATCCCGATGGCATAGTCTCTCACCAAGTCATAGGGAAAACCATAGGTATCATACAACTTAAAAATTAAATCGCCTGGTATGAGATTGACACCTTTTTCTTTAAGTTGAGCGACTTCCTTTTCAAGGATGTTAAGCCCTGTCTCAAGGGTTTCTAAAAATTTTTCTTCTTCAACCCTGATTACCTTTTCTGCAAATTCCTGACCTTGTAAAACTTCAGGATACACCTCTTTATATTCTGCCACCACAGAGGGGACAATCTGGTATAGGAAAGGGTCTTTTAAACCTAAAAGGCGTCCAAACCTTTCTGCCCTACGAATGATCCTTCTCAACACATATCCTCTTCCCTCGTTAGAAGGAACTATCCCTTCAGCCAAAAGAAAGGTAGCAGCCCGAATGTGGTCTGCTATGACCTTAAAGGCCACTTCAGTTTCTTTATTCTCTTTAAAGGCTTTGCCTGTGATCTCTGAGATCTTATCAATAATTCCTTTAAAGAGGTCGGTATCATAGTTAGAAGGAACCCCTTGAAGAACGGCGGTTATTCTTTCAAGTCCCATACCTGTATCAATACAGCCTTTAGGAAGAGGTTTTAACTCTCCCTTTTCATTTCTTTCGTATTGCATAAAAACCAGGTTCCAAATTTCGAGAAATCGATCGCAATCACAACCAGGGCCACACTGAGGAGACTGACAACCAAAACCTTCTCCTTGGTCAAAAATGATTTCTGAACAGGGACCACAAGGCCCTGTATCTCCCATCATCCAGAAGTTATCTTTTTCTCCAAGTCTTACGATTCTTTCTTCAGAAAGCCCTGCTATCTTTTTCCATAACTGGGCGGCTTCATCATCCTCTTTGTATACAGTTACATAGATTCTTTCTTTAGGCAGTCCTAAAACCTGAGTAATAAATTCCCAGGCATAAGAAATGGCTTCTTCTTTAAAATAATCTCCAAAGGAAAAGTTACCGAGCATTTCAAAAAAAGTATGATGCCTTGCGGTATATCCTACGTTTTCAAGGTCGTTATGCTTACCACCTGCCCTCATACATTTTTGACAAGAAGTAGCCCTTTTATAAGGCCTGGTTTCTTCTCCTAAAAAGACCTTTTTAAACTGAACCATCCCTGCGTTAGTAAAAAGAAGAGTTGGGTCGTCTACTGGGATCAAAGGAGAGCTAGGAACAACCTCATGACCTCTTTCTTTAAAAAACTGCAAAAACCTTTGTCTAACCTCAAAACCTTTCATCTTATCACCTCGTCTGAACTTTTAAACCCTTTCCATCTTTAAAGGTTCTATTTTAGAAGTTTTTTAGCAATTTTCAATAAAAATCAAAAAAATTTTCCTTGTTCTTGCTTTATTTTAAAGTTATAGTAAATTTTTGTGAAAAGTTAACAATCTATGAGGAGGTCTTACTATGCTTGTACAAAATTTTTTATTTACCTCAGAATCAGTTACAGAGGGACATCCGGACAAGGTAGCAGATCAGATTTCTGATGCCATCTTAGATGCCATCTTAGAAAAAGACCCTTATGCCAGGGTAGCTTGTGAAACCTTGGTTAATACAGGAATGATCCTTATAGCTGGTGAGATTACTACAGAGGCCCGCATAGACTATCCTACCATCGCCCGTGGAGTAGTAAAGGAAATCGGTTATAACCATTCTGATCTAGGATTTGACTATCAGACCTGTGCGGTTCTTATCAGTATAGATAGACAAAGTCCAGATATAGCTATGGGGATTGATCGGGACGGAGAGATAGGAGCTGGAGACCAAGGTCTTATGTTTGGGTATGCTTGCGATGAAACTCCTGATTTTATGCCTATGCCTATCTGGTATGCCCATAAATTAGCCATGAGACTTGCTGAGGTTAGAAAAAAAGGCATCCTTCCTTTCTTAAGACCAGATGGTAAAACCCAAGTAACTATACGTTATGAGATGAGAAAACCAGTGGACGTTCATACTATAGTAATAGCAGCCCAACACGACCCAACAGTTACTCTTAAAGAATTAAGAGAAGCCATCATGGAAGAAGTAATCAAAAAAGTCATCGCCCCTGAACATTTAAAACCAGACACAAAGATTATCATCAACGGGACAGGTAGGTTTGTAATAGGAGGTCCTTTGGCTGATTGTGGAATGACTGGAAGAAAAATTATTGTGGATACCTACGGAGGAAGGGGACATCACGGAGGTGGTGCCTTTTCTGGGAAAGACCCCACAAAGGTAGATAGAACCCCTTCTTATTATGCAAGATATGTGGCTAAAAACCTGGTTGCTGCTGGAGTGGCTAAAGAGCTTGAAGTACAAGTAGCTTATGCTATAGGAGTACCAGAACCTTTAGCCATCAATGTTAATACCTATGGCACCGAAACTATTCCTGTAGAAAAAATATTAGATATTATCAACAAACTGTTTAACTTTAGACCTAAGCACATGATAGAGTATCTCAACTTAAGAAGACCTATTTTCAGAAAAACTGCCTGTTATGGACATTTTGGCAGAAATGAACCAGAGTTTACCTGGGAAAAATTGGACATGGTAGAAAAGATTAAAGAACTTGCTGGTTTTGATAAATAGAACGTTGTAAGGAGGGTTTCAAATCGATGGAATATCATGTTAAAGATCTAAGTTTAGCTGATGAAGGTTTAAAGTTGATAGAATGGGCTGAAATGGATATGCCTGTTTTAAGACAAATAAGGGAACATTTTGCTAAAGAAAAACCTTTAGCTGGGATAAAAATAGGTGCTTGTTTACATGTGACCACTGAAACAGCCAACCTTGTAAGGACTCTAAAAGAAGGAGGAGCTGAGGTATTTTTATGTGCCTCTAATCCTCTTTCTACTAAAGATGAAGTAGCTGCAGCCTTGGTAAAATATTTTGACATCCCTGTTTTTGCTATTAGAGGAGAAGACAGAGACACTTATTATTCTCATATAAACGCTGTGCTTGACCAAAAACCACAAATCACCATAGATGACGGAGCAGACTTAGTAAGTACCCTTCACAAAGAAAGACCAGAGCAGGCTGAAAAAGTTTGGGGAGGAACAGAAGAAACTACAACTGGAGTTATCAGGCTTAAAGCAATGGCTAAGGAAGGACTTCTTAAATATCCTATCATCGCGGTAAACGATGCCTTAACCAAACATCTTTTTGACAACCGTTATGGCACAGGGCAGTCAACCCTTGACGGCATCTTGAGGGCTACT
The DNA here is from genome assembly GCF_030445475.1 of Thermodesulfobacterium sp. Lineage (NCBI taxonomy): Bacteria > Pseudomonadati > Thermodesulfobacteriota > Thermodesulfobacteria > Thermodesulfobacteriales > Thermodesulfobacteriaceae > Thermodesulfobacterium > Thermodesulfobacterium sp. The sequence continues at coordinate 7,526 of NZ_JASUTP010000018.1, forward strand.
AATCGGTTACTTGCCGGTTCGGTGTTTGTGGTTTGTGGTTTCGGTTGGTGCGGGAAAGGTCTTGCGATGAGAGCTAGAGGAATGGGGGCAAGGGTGGTGGTTACAGAAGTAGACCCTCTAAAAGCCTTAGAAGCGGTGATGGAGGGTTATCTGGTAATGCCCTTAGATGAAGCCGCTGAAATAGGAGACTTTTTCTGCACAGTCACCGGTAACAAATCAGTCATCAGAAAAGAGCACTTTTTAAAGATGAAGGATGGTGCTATCGTCTGTAACTCCGGACATTTTGATGTAGAAATAGACCTTAAGTCCCTAAGAGAAATTTCTACCCAGGTAAGAACCATCAGAAAAGAGGTAGAGGAATATACTTTAAAGAACGGCAAAAAAATCTACGTGCTGTCTCAGGGAAGACTGGTCAATTTAGCCGCTGCAGAGGGGCATCCTTCTGGGGTTATGGATATGAGTTTTGCAAACCAGGCTTTATGTGTGGAATATATAGTAAAGAATCATAAAACGCTACAAAAGACTGTTTATTCCGTCCCAGAAGAAATAGACAAAAAGGTGGCTAAGTTAAAGCTTGCAGCCATGGGAATTAAAATAGACACCCTTACTCCGGAACAACAAAAATATCTTACCTCTTGGGAGGAAGGGACCTAAGTCTTGTTTACAGGACTGATAGAAGGAGAAGGTAGGATTATCTCCCTTCTCCCGGAGAAGGGGGGGTTAATTATAGAAGTGCAAACTTCTTTTATGTTGGAAGACACTAAAATCGGTGATAGTATTGCAGTAAACGGCGTTTGTTTAACGGCTATAGAGGTAAAACCCAAAACCTTTAAAGCCCATATTTCTCCAGAAACTCTAAACAGGACCACCTTTAAATACAAAAAACAGGGTGATTGGGTCAACCTTGAGAGAGCCTTAAAAGTAGGCGACAGGTTAGGAGGACACCTTGTTTCTGGGCACATAGACGGAATAGGGAAGGTATTAAACATCAATCCTTTAGGTGATTTTTATCAAATTTTAATCGAAATACCTGAGGCTTTAGCAGTTTATTTAGTTGAAAAAGGATCTATTGCCGTAGACGGAATAAGTCTTACCATAAACAAGGTAAAAGAAAACTCCTTTGAACTTATGATCATCCCTCATACCTACCAGGTAACCACCTTGAAATACCTGAAGCCTGGAGATTTAGTCAACATAGAAATAGACATGATAGCCAAGATGGTACATAAATGGCTTTCTCCTTACCTAAACCAGCAAGAAAAAAAATCGCAGCTTTCGTTAGAATTTCTAAAACAACATGGGTTTTTATAACCATCATCCTATAAGGGGGGTAGCTATGAAGGTCAATCCAGAATTGGAAATTGTAGAGGAGTTAGCTAAACAAATATTAGTTGCAGCAAGGACTGCTCCTAAAGCCAAAGGGGTAGATGATTTGGTTTTTGGTTTGATTACTGATCCTGAGGAAAGAGAAAAACTTGCTCAAGAGATGGAAAAAATCGCTGAAGAAAAGGGCGCAGCTTTTAAATTTTTTAAAAGAGATGCAGATAACGTCAGAAATTCTGATGCAGTTATCCTTATCTCCCTTAATTTTAACAAACCCTTAGGGTTAGATTGTGGTATATGTGGTTTTAGGTGTGAAGAGCTGGTAAAACAGGAAAAAAGCTCGCTTGATTTTGACGGACCTGTATGTGGAATAAAGCTTTTAGACATGGGCATTGCCTTAGGGTCTGCTGTAGCCAAGGCTAAAGACCTTTGTGTGGACAACAGGATCATGTATACGGTAGGAGTTGCAGCCAAACGGTTAAACTTGATAAAAGGCACCGTAATCATGGGAATACCCTTAAGTGTAAAGGGGAAAAACATCTATTTTGATAGGCCCCCTGTAAAATAAACCTCTAATGGCCTTAAAAACCAAGATAAAAATCTGTGGGTTAACCCGCAGAGAAGATATACTGTTTTTAAACCGATTTCCTGTAGATTATGTAGGTTTTGTGTTATACCCTCGATCTCCAAGGTATGTGGGAGAAAACCTGAAACACCTCTTAGGTTATGTAAGAGAAGATATCCAAAAGGTTGCAGTATTGGTTAATCCAACCTATGAAGAAGCAAAGGCAGTTTTAGACACAGGTATTGATTTAATTCAACTTCACGGGGAAGAAACCGTTGAGTTTGCTAAAAAAATTGGTCTTTCCCGTGTTATCAAGGCTTTTAGAATAAAAGATAAGGTAGAGTTAGACCTTATTGCCCCCTGGGAAAAGGCTTATGCGATCCTTACGGATACGTTTGTAAAGGGTGTACCAGGGGGCACAGGAAAAACCTTTAACTGGAGTTTAGCCAAGGTGTTGGTAGACCATGGCTATAAAGTCTTTTTAGCAGGAGGAATAACCCCAGAAAATGTAAAACAAGCTATTTTAACCGTAAGTCCCTATGCTATCGACCTCTCATCTGGAGTAGAAATTTCCCCTGGAATCAAGGATTACGCAAAAATAAACAATCTTTTTAGACAGTTAGAAAATTAATTATTTTTTAAACTACATAATAACCTGCAGAAGCTACCGATACCGCTGAGCCTTGTCCAAAGGGAACAAACTCTTGATGATATAACTTTAACTCACCTTTGGCCCTTAACTTGTCCATAATCAGTTTAGTAAGATACAGAGTAGAAAGACCGCATACCTTTAAAGGTAGAGACTGTTTGGCTTTTTCTAAGAACTCGTCTTTGGTCCCATTGAAAACAAGGTTTAAAAGGGTTTCATCGTTTTTTAAAGCTTGCTTAGCATGTTCTTCAGAGACTTCAAAGGGGTCTCCATATCTTAAACCAAGATGACAAAAATCTATCCCTAAGACTAAGTAGGTCTTCCCATCCTCCATAAGCTGAGCTAATCCTTCAGCAAACTTTTCTGTTAACTCTGGATTTTCAAAAAGAGTAGGCATAGGACCTACCAACACAGGTAAAACCATAAACTGGTCTTTTAGGAGATAATGTAAAAATAGAGCTTGAAACTCTATAGAGTGTTCTAAACGGTGAGCTATATGGTCTGGAAATACCTCTAATTTTTTAGAAGTTCTTAAGAAAAACAACCCTCCTCTATCGTTTTTGATCAGACCAAAAGGGGTGGCCACGTCTTTAGTAAGCACGGAAAAAGGAAGGTCTAAGTGATGTCCCACCCCTAAAATAATTACCCTCGAGCCAGGTGGTATTTTAAACCTGCTATAACTTTCTGCATAAGACTTAGGAGCTGCTTTTATATCAATATGAGGAGCTATCAAAACCTTAGGTGGTTTACCATCCTCAGAAGACCCAAGTTTTAAAATGTCTTCTATAAAAAACTTAGCCTCTGCCGCAGACAAAGGATAGGCAGAATTAGCATGTGCCATAGCCCTAAAAGGATAAGAAAACCATCTGGAATAGGCCTTTTCTTTGATTTCTTCAAAAGTTTTAGACCACAAAAGCCCTTTTTCATCCAAAAACTTAACTATTTTAACTATTTCTTCCAAAGGGATTATTTGACCAAACTGTTTAGTAGCCTCAGACTGAAGGTCTCTTAAGTCGTTTTGTCCGTTCATCAAAGCAAGTAAAAAAGCAAGATACTGAGGCACTACCACCAGTTCATCTATAAACCCTAAAGGGTCTCTTAGTAGAAAAACAGGTTGGCCTTCTTGCTCAGCAGGTATTACATCTACATACCTTAAAATAGGTTTAAAATCTACAGGATATTCTAATTCCATTACTCTACCTCTCCGAAATCTTGTAAGGTAAGGCTTTCACAGGCCTGTTTAACCCTATCTATGGCAGCATAAAATTCTTCTTCTATGGTTCTCACTCTTACACCAAAAGCCTTTTGTACCGCTTTACGGACAATCTCTCCTTTAAGAAGGGCATTATCCCACCCAAATTCAGCATATTTTTGGTTAACCACCTGATTTAAATCTATCAAAGCTTGAGCTCTTCTTCTTCTCTCTTCTACCGCCTCTTTTAGAGGTTTTCTTAAAAACTCGTCTATTTTAGATACAAAACTTTCATAAAAACTTGCAGGAAACTTAGGGTCAAACTCTTCTATCGCAAAACCAAAGGTAATATACATAGGGTCTTTAAAATAGGTAAACAACTCTTCTTCTATCAGATTCTCATCTTCTTTTAAAAGTTCCTGGTACAGTCTATATGCTTGCTTAGACTTTTCTTTAACGTTTGGTGGTTTCTCGGTGTTAAACTCTAAGATATGATGATACAAACTTTCATCTACAATTATCCCCACTATTTCTCTTGCCCCTATATCCCGCATAGCCTCCAAACGATGTTGACCATCTACTACATAATATTTTCCATCTTTATGCACCACCACGATGGGAGTTAAAAAACCCAATTTTTCTATAGCTAGCTCTAAATGTTTCTTTAAGCTTTCTGAAAGGTCGCGTTGAAAAGGTGGTCTATGAACTTCTTCTATTCCAAAGACAGCCAAGGTAAGGGGTTGTTTTTTTACAGGATCTTCAAAGGTAGCTATCTCTCTCATACCCTCACCTCTTAGAAACTTCTCTTTTTAGTCTGCGTTTCTTCTAAGAAATGTCGGGATATCAAGCACATCAGTATCTTCTAAAGAATCTTCTTCTAATTTGGCAACTTTTTCTCTCTCTTCTCTTCTTTTTACCCCTTCTTCTATGTTAACAACCTTCCCGTTTTTCTCTTCCTTTTTAGTAGATTCAAGCCCTGTAGCAATCACCGTAACCCTTAAAACCTCTCCTAAAGATTCATCAAAGACTACACCTAAATATACCTTAGCATCTGGATGGATCTCCTTTGAAATCATACTGGTTATTATTTGAGTTTCATGGATGGTAAAATTTTCAGGGTTAACGCTTATGTTAAGTAACACCCCTTTAGCCCTTGAAATAGAAACGTCTTCTAAAAGAGGGCTGTAGACTGCCATCTGGGTAGCTATTTCTGCCCTACCCTCTCCTGCGGCTTCACCCATACCCATCAAAGCCATACCTCCGCTATCACTCATCACCGCCTTAACGTCTGCAAAATCAAGGTTTATATAACCTGGAGAAAGAATAAGGTCAGAAATACCTCTTACTGCATAATATAATACATCATCGGCTTTTTTAAACATCTCTGCCAATCTTTCATGGGGAGAACCAAGGGTAAGCAACCGATCGTTTGGAATGGTAATTAAAGTATCTACAAACTGAGAAAGTTCTGCCAACCCCTCCTCAGCTATTTTAATCCTATGCCTTCCTTCAAAAGAAAAGGGTTTGGTTACTACTGCTACAGTAAGAATTCCAAGCTCTTTACATATATTAGCTATCACCGGAGCTGCACCAGTTCCCGTACCTCCTCCCATACCTGCTGCAATAAACACCATATCTGCATCTTTCAAAACATCTCGGATCTCTTTTTCGCTTTCTTCTGCGGCCCTTTTACCTATTTCTGGTTTTCCACCTGCGCCCATTCCATTGGTAAGTTTTTTCCCCAACTGAATCTTTATAGGAGCTGGATTCAGCTCAAGCACCTTGTAATCTGTATTAGCTACTACAAACTCTACCCCTGAAAGTTTATTTCTAATCATATTAGCAACTGCGTTTCCTCCAGCACCTCCTACGCCTATTACCTTGATGTTAGGTTGTAACTTAATTTCTTCTTCTATCAACTCAAAAGGGATGCTCATATCTTAGCCTCCTTTTAAAAATTTTTTTATACCTTGTTTTATCTTTTGTAAAATACCTTCTCTTTCCTCTTTACCCTCGGACCTTTCTCCATACTTGTATGCATAAAGCAACATACCTACCGCGGTAGAAAACTGAGGATGATAGACCTCTTCAGTGAGACCATAAAGTCTTACAGGATAACCTACACGAGCAGGCAAATCAAACATCTGGTCTGCTAAATAGACCAAACCAGGTATAAGGGAAGAACCTCCAGTAATTACCATTCCACTTCCTATCTTAGACTTAAAATCAAAACCTTTAAACTGACTTAAAACCTCTTTTCGAAGCTCATTTTCTATCAACTCAAAAAGCTCTTTAACCCTAGGTTCTAAAATCTCTGCCAAAAACTTTTTACTTACTTTTCTTGGGGGGCGATTACCGATACCTGTTACCTCTAAGATCTCCTCTTCCTCCACAAGTTCTCTTAAACAAACCCCTTTTTCTATCTTAAGCCTTTCTGCTTCTTTTCTCGAAGTTCTCAGCCCAACCGCTAAGTCGTTGGTTAAGTGTTCCCCCCCTACTTGAATAGAAAACACCCCTCTTAAAACGTTATCCCAGTAAATCACTACATCTGTAGTTCCACCGCCAAAGTCTAAAAGCACTACCCCCAATTCCTTTTCTTCAGGAGTCAAAACTGCTTCAGCTGAAGCAAGTCCCTGGAAAATAACGCCATCTACATCTAAATTGAGATTTTCAAAACATCTAAGTAGGTTCTGCAAAGCAGAACGATTACAAACTATAAGTTTTACATGAGCCTCTAACCTTACCCCTGTCATCCCAACAGGCTGTAAAATCCCTCCTTGCTGGTCTAAAATATACTCCTGAGGGATAACATGCAAAATCTCTGTTTCAGGGGGGAGATTTAAATTCTGAGCTGACCTAAGGACCTCCTCTACATCCTCTTCTGTAACACACTTTTGTCTTAAAGCTACCACACCCATCCCAGAAATAGTTCTGATATGAGGCCCAGCTATACTCACATAAATACTTCCTATGCCTATTTTGGCCTGAGATAAAGCCTTTTCGATAGCATTTTTGATACTCTGTGTTGCTTCATCGATGTTTAAAACCATGCCTTTTTTTAATCCTTGAGAAGGGGCTACGCCGATTCCGGTAACCCAAAGTTCTCCTTCTCTCTCTTCTCCTATTAAAGCACATACTTTGGTAGTCCCTACATCTACCACCAAAATTCCTTTTTCTTTACCCATCTTATCACTCCCTGAATTTGATTAAAGCTTGCCCTAAAGGATAGTCTAACCGAATCAAGTCTACTTTTTCTGTCTGTCCATTTTCGTAAAGATAGGCCATTATCTTGTCGAGGTTCTTATAAAAATAAACCCAATCTTTTTCCGAAACCAAAGGGAAATAAATCTTAATATGATTTTTGGTAACCATAATCATCTTGTTGTCTTCCAATACAATTTTAGCAATGTTTTCATAAACCGGCAAATAGTTCTTGTTGTTTTTTAACCAAGAAAGAAATTCAAAAAATTTATCTTTCGATACCTCGCTTTTTAACTCTAAAACAGGGTAAAAGAAATAATCTTCTGGTAAAATGCCTTCCATAATCACGCCTTTTTTATCTATTAAAAACCCTTTATTATCTTTTACTATGATAGCCAAGGGTTCTCTTTCCTTGATCACCAATTCTAAAGTACCAGGTAAACGCCTAACAATCGTTACCTCTTCTATGTTTTTGTTAGCCAGTATCTGCTTTCTTAAATCTTTTAGTGAGATAGCAAAAAAACGCTCCCCCCCTTTAAGTCCTGTAAGCTTAATTATTTCATCTTTACTTACCCTTTTGGTAGGGCTAACTTTAATCTCTTTTAAAACAAAAAGATCTGTAAAATAAAGTAAATAAACCACCAGCCCTACCAAAACTAAAAAACTTATACCCCCCCAGAAAACAGGTCTTTTTAGCAAACTAAAAAATCTCTTCATCTTTTACTCCCAAAAACTTTACCTCAGGGTCTAACTTTACCCTAAACTTTTCCCACACCTTTTTTTGAGCCAACTTCATCAATTCTAAAACCTCTTTAGCCTTGGCTCTACCCAGATTTACGATAAAATTCGCATGTTTTTTAGATATCTCGGCTTCTCCTACCTTATACCCTTTCAAACCACAGGCCTCTATCAACTGACCGGCATAATAACAAGGAGGGTTCTTAAACACCGACCCAAAGGTCCTTTTAGAAATCGGTTGGGTAAGTCTTCTTTTGTTTAAAACCTCCAGAACTTTTCTTTTTACCACCTCTTTTTCACTCTTTTCAAGCTTAAGGTCTGCTTCTAAAATAACCCCCTCTTTTTTAAACCTTCTATAACTCCAGTCCTCCTCACTAACTTCACAATAGACTAAATCCCCCTTATGGTAAAGTAGGACTTTTTTTACTACCTGAGAAATACTTCTTCCAAAGGCCCCTGCGTTCATCCTAACTGTCCCACCTATGGTTGCAGGAACTCCTGCTAAAAACTCCATACCAGAAAAACCCTTTTTAAGACATAAACTTATAAGCTCATTAACCCCTGTTCCAGCTTTGACCTTCAAAACTACCTCGTCTTTTCCCTCACTTAAAACCTCAATCCCTTTTAATCTTTTTAAACTAATCACCACCCCTTTAAACCCTTCGTCTGCAACCAAAAGATTACTTCCTCCACCCAAAATATAAAAAGGTGTCCCTGTATTTTCCAAAAACTCTAGTAGTTTTACTAAAACCTCCTTTTCTTTGGGAAAAACCAAAAGATCGCAAGGTCCACCTATCTTTATGGTAGTATAGGAAGCCAACGGCTCGTTTTCTAAATAGAAAATTTTGTTTTCTTCTAAAAATTCTCTAATTTCTTGCCTCATCTTTTTCTAAGAGTAATTTGTGGATTTTATAAACGTTCCCTGCTCCCATAGTAATAACAACCTGGTTTTCATCTAATATATCTTCAAGAAGCTCTTTTATGTTATCTAAGTTTTCTACAAAAAAGGTAGGTTTTCCTCCTCTAAGATTTTTTAGGTTTTCAAAAAGGATATAACCTGAAATCCCAGGTATAGGTTTTTCACTTGCAGGATAAATCTCAGTTAAAACCAAAATATCAGGTTCTTTTAAGGCTAACAAAAACTTATCCCATAAAAACTTAGTCCTGGTATAACGGTGGGGTTGAAAAATAAGCACAAGCTTTTTATCTTTATAAACCTTTCTTAAGGCTTCAAGAGAAGCTTTGATTTCGGTAGGATGATGCGCATAGTCATCTATCAGGACTGCTCCTTTCCAAACACCTTTAAACTCAAGCCTTCTTCCTGCTCCTTTAAACTCTTGTAAAATTTCTATCACCTGTTTAATCGGAAGACCAAGCTCTAAAGCTACCCCTATAGCAGCTAACGCATTACACACATTATGTTTACCAGGGATAGAAAGTCTCATCTGTCCTAAAAACTTTTCCTGAAACACAAGCTTTACTAAAGGATAACCTTCGTCCTCTTCTATAACCTCTGCCCTCAACTGATTTCCTGACGAAAAACCATATAGTAAAAAAGGTCCTGCAATCTCTCTAAGTACCTCTTTTACCCCTGGATCGTCTCCACAGATTATAACCCGTCCCTCAGGAGAACATTTTTTTATAAAATTGATAAAAGCCTTTTTGATAGCGTTGAAGTCTGCATAAAAATCCAAATGTTCTACGTCGATGTTGGTGATTACCTCTATGTAAGGGTTATAACATAAAAAGGAACCGTCACTCTCATCAGCTTCAGCCACCAAATAATCTCCCTTACCTAAAACAGAATGGGTTTTGATGTTAGATATGATCCCTCCCACTATGACCGTAGGGCTTTTATCCAGTTTAAGCAACATTTCTGCTATCATAGAGGTAGTCGTAGTTTTACCATGAGAACCTGCTACCACAATACTTTTTGGATAAAGGTTCATCACCTCTGCCAACATCTGGGCCCGAGGAATAACCCAAATTCCCATTTCTTTAGCCTTAGAAAGCTCTGGATTGTCCTGAGAAATCGCCGAGGAATAAACCACTATATCTACCTTTTTAAGGTGGTCTTCATGGTGTTGGTAATAAACTTTTATCCCTTGTTTCTCTAACATTTCGGTATATTTACTTTTGTTAAGGTCGCAACCACTGACCTTATGTCCCAAAGAGTGCAAAACCATAGCTAAGCTGCTCATTCCTACGCCGCCTATCCCTATAAAATGTATCCTTTTAGGCCCATCTTTATGACCAAAAACCTTAAACATTAGCCAACCTCTCAAGCTCCTCGATGATGATCTTTTCTGAAGAAGGGACAAAAAAACTTTTCATAGCTTCAGCCATCTCCTGTAGTTTTTTCCTATCGTTAAGCAAATTCTTCAAAACCTGTAAAACTTTATCTGGGGTCGCCTCTTTTTGGTCTACAACCACCGCCCCTCCTTTTTCAGCCACCCTCAAGGCATTCTTCTTTTGATGGTCTCGGGTAGCATAAGGGAAAGGAATAAAAACAGCTGGCAATCCCACGGCAAAAAGCTCAGCCAAGGTGGTAGCCCCAGCCCTTCCTAAAAACAGGTCTGCCTGAGAATATGCCCAACCCATATCCTCTATAAACGGAAAAACCCTAACCCTTTCTTGCCAATCCTTAGGTATTGTTTTATCGTAAGCATTTTTAACCTTTTCGTATTCCTCCATCCCTGTTTGATGAAAAACGAATAAATCTTTAAACTGGATCAGCAGTTTAGGCATAATTTCTAAGGCTAACTCGTTAATAAACCTCGCCCCTAAACTACCTCCTAAAATCAACAACCCTAAACCTGTATGTTCCTTAGGCCTTTTTGTCAAGATAGACTTTCTGACAGGATTTCCTGAAAAAACTACCTTTCCCTTAGGGAAAGACTTTTCGCTACCTGGGATACTTATAAAAACCCTGTCTACCAGGTAAGAAAGTATTTTATTAGCCAGTCCAGGCTCTACGTTTTGCTCATGAAGGGCAGTAATCTTGTTTTTTATTTTTCCTGCGATCACCACAGGGAAAGAAATATACCCCCCGGTAGCAAAAATAATATCTGGATTAAGATGGTTTATTAACCGGTAAGACTGAAATATCCCTTTTACCATCTTTAACCCAGCCCTAAACTTATCTAACATCGACCTTCCTAAAAATCCTTCTACGTCAAGTTCATAAACTTTAAAAGGCCTATTTTTAAGTATGGTCTTTTCTATCTTTCTTTTGCCAGAAACAAAACAAATCTCTTTACCCAACCTCTGCAATTCTTCTGCAACCGCTATCCCTGGGAAAAGATGTCCTCCTGTTCCTCCGCCTACAATCAACCACCTCAATGGTATACCTCGTCTATTTCATTACCTTTAAGAAAAAGAGGGGCATATTTAAAAACCAAGTCTCTAAAAACCTCTCCTCTTTCTTCATAGTTTTTAAACTGATCAAAACTGGAACAAGCAGGAGACAATAGCACACAATCTCCAGGTTCAGCTAATTTTAAAGCAATGGCTACAGCCTGCGCTAAGTTTTCGACAAGATAGGTTTCCACTACCTGGCCTAACTCTTCAGCTATCACATACCTTGCCTCTCCCATCAACACCAAAGCCTTAACCTTTTGTTTAATATAAGGAATTAGAGGACTATAAGAGGCTCCTTTATGTCTTCCTCCCATGATAAGGATAAATCTACCCTCAAGCCCTTTTAAAGCCTGTAAAGTGGCATCTACGTTTGTGGCCTTAGAATCGTTGATAAAAATCACCCCTCCCAAAGAGGTTACATACTCTATCCTGTGGGGGAACCCCTTAAACTCCGTTATCAGTCTTTCAACACTTGAAGGAGAGGCCCCCATAAGACGTGCTCCTAAACTTGCAACTATATAGTTTAACTTATTATGTAAACCCAATAACTTAAAACCCTTAAAAGAATATACCTCTTCTTTATCCCCTATCCTTAATACAAATTGGTTTTCATCTTTCAAATAAACTTGAGCTGTCTTTTCTTCTTTTTCAGAAAAAAAGCAGACCTTCCCCTTCACCAAGTCCTGAAAATGAGAAAACCAAGGTTCGTTTAAAGGAAGGATGCTATAGTCTTGAGAGGTTTGATTTTCAAAAAGCCTATACTTGTAATAGGCATACTCTTTTTCTGATTCATATCTCTCTAAGTGGTCGGGGGTAATGTTAAGCAAAATTCCTACCTTTGGTTTAAACGTCTCTATGGTTTCCAACTGAAAGCTGGATACCTCAAGTACGATTTTGTCTACCTCGGTTTCACGATAAACCAGTTCTGAAAGGGGGATACCATAATTTCCGCCGGTAAACACCTTATATCCTGAAAGCTTTAAAAGGTCAGAAACCATAGCGGTAGTAGTAGTTTTCCCGTTGGTACCGGTAATAGCTATAACTTGCTCTTTATTTCTTAAAAACTGCCAGGCAAGTTCAAGCTCACCTAACACCGGAATATCTTTTTTCAAACATTCCTGATAGACCTCTCTTGGAACCCCTGGACTTACGACTACTAAATCGGATTTCAAAAAATCTTCTATTTCATGACCTCCAAACTTAAACTCCACCCCTTGGGTTTCAAATTTAGAAATCAAAGAGGGGTCAAATTTTTCTCTGGGGTTGGTCTCAGAAACCAAAACCTTAGCCCCTTTTTTGAGTAAAAGTTTAGTAGCAGCCTGTCCACTTTTTCCAAAACCGATAACTACTACCTTTTTTCCTGAGATTTCCATTATCTTTCACCTACCTAATTTTTAAAGTACTTAAAGCTATAAGCCCAAAAATCAACGAGATAATCCAAAACCTTACCACTACTTTATTCTCTGGCCAACCTAAAAGTTCAAAATGATGATGTAACGGTGCCATCTTAAAAATCCTTTTTCCATGGGTAAGCTTAAAATAAGCCACTTGCAACATCACAGAAAGCGCCTCCATCACAAAAAGAGCTCCAGCTATCACCAACAAAAATTCCTGTTTTACTAAAATAGCGATAGACCCCAACCCTGCCCCTAACCCTAAAGAACCTACGTCTCCCATAAAAATCTCTGCTGGATAGGAATTATACCACAAAAACCCCAATCCCGCTCCTATAAAGATGGCACAAACGATAGCTAATTCACTGGCATAAGGTATGTAAGGTAATAAAAGATAGGTAGCAAACTTTATGTTACCTACAACATAACTTAACACGCTGTAAACTCCAGCCACTACTATAAAAGGTACTATGGCTAAACCATCAAGTCCATCTGTAAGGTTCATTGCGTTAGAACTCCCAAGAATCACCAACATGCTAAACAGAAGATAACCAATTCCTAAATCTATAATCAGGTTTTTGAAAAACGGAAAAACCAACTGCGATGAAAAACCAAGCCCTTTAAACGTAATAAAATAAAACAGACCTACCAAAAAAACCTGTAAAAGGATCTTTTCTCTGGCTCTAAGCCCTAAATTTTTCTTTCTTTTTATTTTTAAATAGTCGTCTAAAAACCCTACCAAACCAAAACCCATAGTAACCAAGAGGACTAACCATACAAAAGGATTAGAAAGGTTACACCAGAGAATACAACACACCAGTATAGCAAAAAGCACCACAGTCCCCCCCATCGTAGGGGTTCCTGTCTTTTTTTTATGATGAGAAGGACCTTCCTCCCTTACTATTTGCCCAAACTGTTTGAGTTTCATAAACCGAATAAAGGGTGGCATCAAAAAATAAACTAAGAAAAACGAGGTTATCGCACCACAGATCATCCTAAACGTAATATACTTAAACACATTAAACAACGAAAAATAATCGGTTAAAGAGTACAAAAATTGATAAAGCATTACTCAAGTTCCTCCAAAAGTCTTTCTACCACCCTCTCAAGCCTCAAACCCCTTGAGCCCTTTACTAAAATAGCTGTGTTTCCAAAGAATAGGTCTTTAATCCTCAAAAATTTAAGAGCTTCTAAAAATTCCTCTGTGGTTGTAAAGACCTCACAGGGCTTTGGAGAAAAGGTAGCTGCATAAAATTTAGCATTTTCCCCTATAAAATAGGCTTGATCAGCTACCTGTTTAGCCAAATCTCCTACCTCTTCATGATATCGCTTGCTCTCAGGCCCTAATTCTAACATGTCTCCTAAGATAACTATCTTTTGAGGATAATCTGAGAAGCTTCGTAACCACTCTAAAGAGGCTTTCATAGATCCAGGGTTGGCGTTATAAGTATCGTCTATTATCAAAAACCTTCCTTTTTTATAACACTTAGCCCTTTGATAAAGGGGCACTTCCTTTTCTATCTTTTCTGCGATAGAATCTAAATCTAAATTAAGGCTTAAACCCACAGCTATCGCTGCAAGTAGATTTAAAACATTATGTTTCCCTATTTGAGGTAAGATTAATGACTTTTTATGGGTTTTAAAAGCTATCTCTACCTTAAGCTTGTCTTTATCTAACTCCAAGTTTTTAGCCCTTAAATCAGCTCCTTCCTCAAAACCAAAGGAAATTTTTTCCTGTTTAAAAACTTTTACCTTTTCTCTTAGAGGTTCTTGGTCATAGAAATAAACCAACTTTCCGTTAAGGTCTGTATTTTTAAAAATAGATAATTTTTCTTCTAAAATCCCTTCTAAAGACCCCAGGCCTTCTAAATGGGCAGGATACACGCAGGTAATCACTGAAACCTGAGGAAAAACTATCTCTGACAAGCGAGCGATCTCACCAGGAGCATTTGTCCCAAGCTCTAAAACACCTACCTCAGTGCCTTCTTTCATAGAAAGGATAGAAAGAGGAACTCCTATCAGGTTATTATAATTGGCTAAGTTTTTGAATGTCTGGAAAAATCGAGATAAGATTTCAAAGGTAAGTTCTTTGGTGGTAGTTTTACCACAGGAACCGGTGATAGCTACTACCACGCAGTTCAGTTTTTTTCTCCAAAATTTTGCAAAATCCCCTAAAGCACTTAGTGTATCCTTTACTAAAATAACAGATATGGTTTTAGGTAAGTCTTCTAACCTAAAACCTGAAGAAAATCGAGAAATAACCAATCCCTTTGCCCCTTTTTCTATGGCCTCTTTCCAAAAATCATGTCCGTCAAAGTTTTTCCCTTTTAAAGCCCAAAAGAGATACCCTGGCTTAATAATCCTGGTGTCAGTCGAAATCCCTCTAAAACTCGAGCCCATGTCTCCGTTTAACAACATCCCAGAGGTAGCTCTTATGATATCTTCGGTAAAAAACACGTTTTCTACGTTCATTTTTATGACCTCTCTTTTATCCTCTTTATAGTTTCCAAAATCTCTTCCTGGTCAGAAAAAGGATACCTTTTTCCCTGAATCTCCTGATAGGTTTCGTGACCCTTTCCTGCGATTAACAATACATCTCCCTCTTCCAAAAATCTTATCGCAAACTCGATGGCTTCTCTTCTGTCTGGGATTACTTTACAGGGTTTTATGCCTTTTAGCCCCTTCTTTATATCGTCGATGATAGCCTCAGGCTCTTCAAAACGAGGGTTGTCTGAAGTAAGGATTACATAATCTGCAATAGTTTCTGCTACCTCTCCCATAAGAGGTCTTTTACCAGCATCTCGGTTACCTCCACAACCAAAAACCACAACAAGCCTGTTTTTCTTTAGAGGTAATAAACTTTTCAAGGCATACTCTAGAGCTGAAGGAGTATGAGCATAGTCTACAAACACCTTAGCCCCGTTAAACTCAGCTACCAGTTCTAACCTTCCTACTGGATTTCTAAGCTCCCTAAGCCTTAAAACTATCTCTTCCGTGGGATAGCCTAAAGCCGTCAAAATTCCTACTGTCGTAGCTAGATTTTTTGCCTGGTATTCTCCAAAAAGTGAGGTTTTAACCCTATATACCTCACCAGTCTCTAAAAATTTTAACTCTACCTCAAGCCCATCTTCCATCCCTAAAATTTCTACCCTTAAATAACCATCGTTTACAATAAAGATCCGGTCTTCAGGTAAAAAGGTTTTTAACTCCTGATAAAGTCTTTTCCCATACTCTGTCTCAAATGATAAAACTACCTTGCCTTCTGGAGTTAAATAATCGGTAAAAAGTAACTTTTTAGCCTGAAAATAGGCTTCCATGGTTTTATGGTAATCCAAGTGATCTCTTGAAAGGTTGGTAAAACCTGCTATTTCAAAGGAAAGTCCTTCTACTCTTTTTTGGTCTAAAGCATGAGAAGAAACCTCCATCACACAGGCTTTAAATCCCTTATCTACCATTTCTTTCATCAACCAACCAAGTTTTATGATAGAAGGTGTAGTCTCAGTAGCAGGAATTCTTCTTTCTATCTCGTAAAAAATAGTTCCTATATACCCGGTTTTTACCCCAAGGCTTTGCAACAAAGTTTTTGTAAAGTAGCATACCGAAGTTTTTCCGTTGGTTCCGGTAACCCCTATAAGGGTTAGTTTCTTTTCAGGGTGGTCAAAAAAATTCAAAGCCATCTGAGAAAGGGCTTTTTTAACATCCCTTACCTGGATTTGATAAACCCCTGAGGGAATTTTTTGGGGCTCTATAGGTGTCTCCCTAACGATAACCTTAGCACCTCTGTTAATAGCCTCAGGTATAAAGTCTTCGCCCTTAAGATTAGTCCCTTTCCTTGCTATAAACACGTAGCCCTCAGACATCTCTTTAGAGTTGTCAGCGATTCCATAAACCTGGATGGTTAACCACTTCTCATCCTCAGGGTAAACCTTTAGTATTTCCACATCCTTAATAATGTCCTTCAGAAATTTCATAACAACCCTGCAAATAAGTCGTCAAACCGTTCTGAACAAAGATTAATCTTTATGTCCTCGGAAGAATTGTTTTTCTCTTTTAAAACTACAATTAACATTTTATTATCCTTAAAATAAACCCTTACCACTGATTTGTCCAATAAAAACATCATCTTGTCTTTGGAAAAATTTTCCAACTCTGGATTGCAAACCTTTTCGTTTTTTTTCACAAAATCGATAGAAATATTCTGACCACAAAGACTAGCCAAAAAGTATTCTCCTAAACCCCAGAGAGTTGTCTTTTGATTTTTATGAAATATCCCAAAAACTGACGAAGGGTAGGCTTCTTCAAACAACGGAGTTTCTTTTTCATCCACGTAAGCTAAAACCTCTCCTGTAGAAAGGTCTATTTCTGCTAAACCTAGTTGATAATTTTTTTCTAACTGTTTTTTAAGATTCAGAAACTTTTTTTCCTTTTTAAGGTCCAAAGATAACACCAGCGGCTCTCCTTTCTGGAGATAAGCATCAAACCTCTTTTCTAAACCTGAAACCCCATAACCATTAAACGTTTCTCCTATCAGAAAATCCATCTCTGGAACCAGTATCTTTCTTCTAAAAGATTTTTCTATAAGAACTCTTGACTCCTTTGAGAGCCTCTCTACTTCATCTAACGTCAAATCCTCAGAAAGAAGGATGATCCCCTTTTTCGGAAGGTTTAAAGTAGAAGGCAGGTAGGTCTTTACCACATCAGGTATAGACTCAGCCATCCAGTTGTTTTTAATAACATAATAGGCCTTATAGTTTTCTAAAGTAATAACTAAGGGTTCGTAGTTTCTATCAAAAATATATCCTCGTTTTACCTCAGGAAGAGAAGATTTGCCGGTAACCTTTTCGACAGAAAAATTGAGCACCAACACCAGAAAAAACAGAAATATGCCCAAAAAACACCATAAACTGTAATGCTGTTTTTTACTCATCTTAGAAAAATATAATCCCCATTTTGAGGTGGTCTTAACCCAAGTTTTTTAGCCTTTTCTAACACTATTTCTCGACTGGTTAAGCTATAAAACTGATTTTTTAATTCTTTATTTTTGTTAAGAAGCTGGTGTTTTTCTACCTTTAGCTTAATCCAAACATAGGTTTTATAGGCTGTAGCTACCGACATTACAAAGAGCAATACCGTGGTTAGGATAAGAGCGGTATTAAAAGCCAGCTGTTTTATCCATTCTTTAAAACAAAACTTGGCCACGTTTTTCTTTTGAGAACTCGAATCCTGGTTAACCCTACGGTCTAAATGAGGCTTATAAACCAAGGTTTTATTGGCTATCATATTTTCTCCCCCACCCTTAGTTTGGCACTACGGGCCCTTGGATTTCTTCTTATCTCTTCTAAAGTAGGAACAACCGGCTTTTTTAACACAGGCCTTATCCTTGGGTCAACCTTAAAAAAATTTTTTACCAGCCTATCCTCTAAAGAATGAAAAGAAATTATCGCTATCCTTCCTCCTGTTTTTAAAACCTCTGGTACCTCCTTTAGCACTTTTTCTAAATTCTTAAGTTCTTCGTTAACTTCTATTCGTAAACTTTGAAATATCACAGCAAGAAGGCTCTTTCTGCTACTTTTATAAAACTCCTTAACAGCCTCTACCAAATCTTTAGTGGTTTTAAAGGATTTTCTTTTTCTTCTTTCGCAGATAAACTGAGCAAATTTAACGGCACTTGGGACCTCACCTGTTAAAAAAACCTGAGAAAGCCTTTTTACATCATAAGTATTTAAGATTTTTTCTGCGGTAAGCTCTTTTTCCAAACTCATCCTCATGTCTAAAGGCTCATCTTTTTGGAAAGAAAAACCCCGTCCGCTATGTTCTAACAAAAAAGAAGAAATGCCAAGGTCTAATAAAATCCCATCTGCCAACACACCTTCTTTCTGTAAAACTTCTTTTATATAAATAAAATTTAAGTTAAAAAGTCTTGCTCTATCTCCATATTTACTTAACCTTTGCTTAGCGAGCTCAAAAGAAGGTTCATTCCATTCAAAACCGTATAAAACACCTGTAGGAGAAGACCTTTCAAGAATAGCCTCACTATGCCCTCCCATCCCCACAGTGCCGTCTACATAGATCTTATCTGGAACCACCTTAAGCCAATCTATAACCTCCTCTAAAAGCACAGGCTCATGGAAAGAAATACTCCTACCTCCCGGTGAGATAGGGGTTTATCATCTGCATAATCTTGTTAAAATTATTTTTCGTTTCTCTAAACCTGCTTTCTAAATGAACTGGATTCCATATCTCGAAGTGATAAAGCATTCCTAACAGCACCACCTCTTTTTCTAACCCAATTTCTTCTCTCAAAGACTGAGGCAACAAAATCCTTCCCTGTTTATCAGGCTGGCATTCCTCAGCAGAACCTAAAAAATACCTTATATATTCCCTTACCTCTGGAACATCCCAAGGAAGCCCCAACAACTTTTCTTCTATCTTTTGCCATTCCTCTACAGGATAGGCTACCAAACACTCAGGATAGTTAGTAACCACTAAATTTTCACTCCCATATTTAACCCTTAGAACCTCTCTAAATTTAGCAGGAAGACTAAACCGACCTTTTTCATCTAAAGAGTGCTTAAACTTACCTCTAAACATTATCTTCCACTTTTTACCACTATATACCACTTACAATATAAAAAAACTAGATAAAAGTCAAGACCGATTTTTTAAATTTAATTGATTATAAAATAAGAATTATTTTTTAATATAAACTTCTGGTTAGGATTTTAGCTCGTACTAAGTTTTGATGCTTACAAATTGACGTTCGTAAAAAATAACTAAGTGATTTCTTCAAGAATTTTAAATATGAGTTGTTCTATCTTTCTGGCTAAACTACCTCTCGAAAATTTTAGATAAGGAATCCCAGCTTTTACTGACTTTAAAATTTCTTCAGAAAAGGGAATTACACCTATTACCTCAACTCCTTCTTTCTCAAGATGGGTGGCCATATGTTGGCTCATCTCAGGATTTAAGTCATACTTATTGATAATCACCTTTAGGTCCACCTTAAAATGTCGAGCAAGATCTATCACCCTTTTTACATCGTGAAGACCAGAAACAGTCGGTTCAGTAATGGCTATAGCAAGGTCAACACCGGTCATAGAGGCCATTACCGGACAACCTACCCCAGGAGGACCATCAAGAATGATAAAATCTGCCTTGGTTGTCTCAGCTATTTCTTTAGATATTTCTCTTAGTTTAGCTACCAATTTCCCTGAGTTTTCTTGAGCAATCCCAAGTTTTGCGTGAACCATTTTTCCATACTCAGTTTGAGAAATAAAGTAGTATCCTGATGATGCTTCATAAAGCACAATGGCTGAGGCTGGACACACATAACTACAAATGGTACAACCCTCACAAGAAATCGTATCCACCTGAAAATCATCATTTATAGCCTCAAATTGACACACCTCCTTACAAGCCCCACATAAGGTGCATTTTTCTTTGTCTATAAGGGCTTTCTTTCCTCCAAAAAACTCAAAAGATTGCTCTATAGAAGGATGTAAAAGCAGATGTAAATTAGCTGCATCAACATCACAATCTACGATAACCTTGTTTAAGATAGCTACTGCCAAACAACCTGTAAAAAAGGTTTTACCTGTTCCACCTTTTCCACTTATCACCAAAATCTGTTTCATTTTATAAATCCCTTTATCGATTCAATAAGATTTAAGAATTTTTCTTTATACTCAGGCATACCAACTACCAAAGGAATGCCCTTTGAATAAAACTCAGCTATTTCTCTTTTAAAAGGTATCTTCATCAAAATAGGAAGGCCAACCTTTTCACAAAAGTTTTCCACAATTTTATCTTCCTGAGATTTATTGATGATTACCCCGCAGGGTATGTTTAAAACTTTGGTCATTTCATAAGCAAGCTCTAAGTCATGAAGTCCAAAAGGAGTTGGCTCTGTAACCAGAATGCAGAAATCAGCACCTTTTATTGAGGCCACCGTAGGGCATGAAGTACCAGGTGGGGCATCGATGATCACAATCTTATCAGGATCAATACACTTTTTAGCTTCTTTGATTACCTTAGGGGCAAGCACCTCCGAAATGTTTAGCTTCCCCTCTATAAACTCTATGCCTTCTTTAACACCTTTGGTTATTTCTCCTATAGGCCTGAATCCAGAATAAATAGCCTTTTCAGGACAGAGTAAAATACAGCCTCTACATCCATGACATAGATGAGGAAAAAAGAAAACCTCCCCACCTTGTTCAAACTTTAACACAGACAAAGCATTATAGACACATATTTTGCTACAATAACCACAATAAGTACATTTTTCTTTATCTATCTCAGGAATCAGGGTATTTACTTGATAGGTTTCTTTGATCTCTGGGGTTAAAAAAAGTCGAACATTTGGTTCTTCTACATCACAATCGATTATCTGAGCGTTACCTATGGTTAAGGCTAAAGAAACCGCTACCGTAGTTTTACCTGTTCCTCCTTTTCCGCTGGCAACTGAGATTATCATTCGTTTATCTTGTATAACCTTTTCTTATTTGCTCTCAAAAGTAATTTTAGTCCCTACCCCTACCTTTAAAAACCTTTCTTTAAAATGTTGTTTAAAAAGCTTTAGAGCAAGGTCTCCGGTGCAATGAGATGGTGCGAGCAATCGGACATCTTTACTTTCTAAACAAGCTATCACGTTCCTAATTTCTTCCGCGTTTTTATCAAGCAGATGAAGACCTCCTAAAATCGCTAAAACCTTAGGGTTGATCTCAGAGATAACTTTTTCGATAATTTTTTCGATCCCAGGATGAGCACACCCTGTAAGGACTATCACCCCATCTTTGGCTTCTAAAACCAAGGAAGTTTCTTTGACCTTTCCTTCAAGCTCACCGGTAAGATAAACTCCTTGGGTAATCCTTAAAACCTCTGAAGAAACTTTAAACAACCTTGCGTAAGGCAATAACTTTTTAACCTCTTCATAAAAAGAGACTCCGGCATAAATCTCAGCCTCAGGCATTAAACTCTGTATCTCTTTTAAACCACCTGTATGGTCTTTGTGGGCATGAGATAGAATGATTTTTGAAACTAAAGAAGGAGTTATCCCTGCTCTTTTTAAATTTTTTATCAACTTTTGTCCATCGGCCCCGGTATCAAAAAGTAAAAATTCATCGTTTCTCTTAACAACGCAGCTATATCCCCAACCTGTTTCAAAACCTGGTTCACCCTTATAGTTATCAAAAACTATGGTAACTTCTATCAAGGGTTAAGGGCCTCCACGATTTTATCTACCACTTTTGCAAAAGCTTTAGCAGGTTCACTGTCAGGATAGTATAATAAAACTGGTTTTCCTTCGTCTCCTCCCTGAACTATCCTTGGGTCAAGAGGAATTTTGCCTAAAAAAGGAATGTTATACTCTTTAGCGATTTTTTCCGCTCCACCTGTCTTAAATATTTCGATTATATCTCCACAACGGGGACAAACAAACCCACTCATGTTTTCTACAACTCCAAGGATAGGGATCGAAGCCTCTAAACAAAACCTTATAGACCTTCTCACATCAGCCAAAGCTACCTCTTGAGGGGTAGCTACTATGACAGCTCCGTCAACTTTATCTAAAAGTTGATGGATAGAAATCACTTCATCTCCTGTACCTGGAGGAGAATCAACCACTAAATAATCAAGAGGTCCCCAACGAACCTCTGTTAAAAACTGCTCTATCACCCGATGTTTCAGGGGACCTCGCCAAATTACCGGAGTATCTTTTTCCTGCAAGAAAAACCCTATAGAGATTACTTCTAAATTTTCAAAAGGCTTCAAAGGGAAAAGCCCGGCATCGGTAACCAAAGGAGGAATACCTTGTAAGCCTAACATATTAGGAATATTAGGCCCGTGAATATCTATATCCAAGAGTCCAGTAAAATATCCTTTTTGAGATAACCCCACCGCAAGATTGGTAGACACCGTACTTTTACCAACCCCTCCTTTTCCAGATAACACCAAAATTTTTCTTTTTATTTTAGAAACTGTATTTTTAAGCCCATCCTGACCCTCTTCATTTAATCTTTTTTTTGAATCACATTGAGGACCACATTGAGTCTCACAGCTACAACCTTTTTCTTCCATCGTACAGGCCTCCTACCTCAGATTTTTAACCTGATTTATTCCATCTATCACTTTACCCTGAACTTCTATAATTTTTATGTTAGCCAAACTAATTATCCTTTCTGCTTTCGGGCCTAACTTACCACCAGTAACTAAAACTTGAACCCCTTTAGAAGCCACAAACTGGGCAGCCTGAACCCCAGCCCCTTGAACAGCCTCTCTCCAGGTATTTTCTACTACCTCTTTCTCACCTGTTTCTGTATCGTAGAAAATAAAATATCTGCAACGTCCAAACCTTGAGTCTATCTCTGCCTCTAAATCCTTTCCTTGAGAGACTATACAAATTTTCATGGCATTAACTCCTGTTTATTTTTATTAATTAATTTATTTACCCTGTTCGATTTCGCTTAAACGCTTCTCTATAGCCTCAAGATTCTTTCTTAAAATCTCTGCCTCCTGCCTTAGTATTTCTGCTTCATTTACCGAAGAGAACCTTGCTCCAAAAGCCCTTCTCCAGAACCATCTCCACCCTCTTCCAAGACCTGCAAACCATCTCCAACAACCCCAACCACCTCTTCTACCTCTACCCCATCTACCGCCTCTTCCTAACCCTCCAGGAATCATAAACCCAGGAGTATTAGCCCCAGAACAATATCCTAAACCTCTTCCTGTTCTTGGTCCTAACCCAAGTGGACCTGTTCTATCTCCCCAAGGCATACCCAACACCTCCTTTTAGTTTTTTAATGAAAATGATTTTCATTATTAAATTTAACCATACTCTTTAAAAAGTCAAGACCCTAAAAGATATTTTTTAATGTTAACATTCATGTTCTCCATGATCACAAAGGCTTTCTCCTCCCTCTAAACTTCCACTGATAAAAGCTTTCATCACTTCTTCAACTTTTCCTGTTACGCCAAGGATGACCTTTATCCCAAAAGACTCAAGCATATTTACTGCATTTGGCCCCATCCCCCCAGCTATAACACAGTCTACCCCTTGATTTCTCAAGAAAGTAGGCACTAACCCTGGTTGATGAGTCCTATAACCTGGGTTTTCTAAAACAGACTGATTAACAATCTGTCCATCCTTAACCTCTAAAATCGTAAACTTTGGACATCTTCCAAAATGTTGAGCCACATATCCATCCTCTGTAGCCACCGCTATTCTCATTTTATAACCCCCCTCTTTTAAATTTTTTTGATATTGAGAATTATAATCATATTTAAAATAAAAACAAGTTCTTAAAAAAGTTAAAAAACTACCATATAGCCTCAAAATCAAACGACTAAGCCTGAACAACAAATTATTTTTCTTAAACCTTATCAGAAGGTATATACAAGATTAAAAAATTCAAAAAAATCTTAATTATTTAGGTGTTGTAAAATTTAACGAATAAGTTATATTGTAATCAAAATAAAAACTATCGGGGCGTAGCGCAGCTTGGGAGCGCACCTGCCTTGGGAGCAGGGGGTCGGAGGTTCAAATCCTCTCGCCCCGATGTTTCTTGATGTTCAAGGGATAGGGTTTTAGTGTTGACATTCTGTGAGAGCATTGAAGATCCCTTATCTTCTGCCTTAAAGTCTCCTTCATTCTTATAGCTGGGCCTAACCTTACTTCCTTAATCCTTAAACTTTCTCTTTACCCCCGCTTCTATTTGGACATAGTGTTTATTTAATTGTGTTTAACCCTATGGGGTAACAAATCGTCCTCCTAAAATCAGAATTTTCTTCTCCTGAATCCAAATAAACTTCTATCCCT
>NZ_JASUTP010000019.1:0-31659 GCF_030445475.1 Thermodesulfobacterium sp.
AGTTATTTTAATCCTGTCTTGAGTTTTAACTCTAAAAATTTTATTTCTATTTGCGAGGGTTCTCATGCTTAAATCCTATTTCCTGATAGTTGACTCCTTGTTTTATTTAATTTAAGCTATCTCTGAAAGTTTTAATCTTTCCTCCCATCTTCTGGTTAGTTCTTCTTTAAGAATAGGATGTTTACTAAGGTCTGGGTCTTTTTCTATCAAAGAAAAGGCGTCTTCCCTTGCCCACAATAGGATTGGGTAGTCTTTTACTAAGTCAGCTTTTTTAAATTCAAGATATCCAGATTGTTTTGTCCCTAAGAAGTCTCCAGGCCCTCTAAGTTTTAAGTCTTCTTCAGCTATTTTAAACCCGTCGTTGGTTTGACATAATATCTGCAAGCGTCTGTAAGCTTCGCTTTCCATAGATATTTTATAAGCTATCAAAAAGCAGTAAGATTGAGCCTCCCCCCTTCCTACTCTTCCTCTTAGCTGATGAAGTTGAGACAAACCGAACCTTTCAGCATGTTCTATTACCATAACTGTAGCATTGGGAACGTCTACACCGACCTCTACCACCGTAGTAGAAACTAAGAT
Organism: Thermodesulfobacterium sp.; assembly: GCF_030445475.1. NCBI lineage: Bacteria > Pseudomonadati > Thermodesulfobacteriota > Thermodesulfobacteria > Thermodesulfobacteriales > Thermodesulfobacteriaceae > Thermodesulfobacterium > Thermodesulfobacterium sp. Next base: position 580 of record NZ_JASUTP010000019.1, read on the forward strand.
GTCTATTTCTTTGCGCTTAAACTGATGCATGATTTTTTCTTTTTCCAAAGAGCTCATCTTTCCGTGTAAAATCCCTACTTTAAACTCTGGAAAAAATTTTGTTTGTAACTCTTCCCCATAGGTAGTTACTGCCTTAAGGTCGAGTTTTTCTGATTCTTCTATCAGAGGAAGGATTACATAAGCTTGATGTCCTTTCTTTAATTCTTCTTTAACCGCTGCATAGGCTTTGTGTTTGTTATATTCTATAAAAAGTTTGGTGATGATAGGTTTTCTGCCTTTAGGCATTTCGTCTATTATAGAAAGGTCTAAATCTCCGTAGATGGTAAGTCCAAGGGTTCTGGGGATAGGGGTGGCTGTCATAACCAAAGTATCTGGGGTTATACCTTTAGCCTTTTCTCTTAAGGCTGCTCTTTGTAAAACACCAAAACGATGCTGTTCGTCTATGATCACCAGTCCTAATCTTTTAAATTCTACTCTTTCTTGAAAAAGAGCATGGGTTCCTATCACAAAATCTATAAATCCAGTAGCCAATCCATGATGAATTTCTCTTTTTTTAGCAGGAGGGACCCCTCCAGAAAGAAGGGCTACGTTTACTCCCATGAGCTGGGCATAACGTCTAAAGTTATGGTAATGTTGTTCAGCAAGGATTTCAGTAGGAGCCATCATCGCTACCTGATATCCGTTATCTATGGCAATAAGCGCAGCAATAAAGGCTATAACCGTTTTTCCACACCCTACATCTCCTTGTAGAAGTCGATTCATAGGCACTGGACTTGCCATGTCTTTTTTGATTTCTTCTAACACCCTTTTTTGAGCTGAAGTGAGCTCAAAAGGAAGTTTAGCTAAAAAGGCTTTTACTTTTTCTCCGTCTGTTCTAAAAGAGATTCCTTGTTCTTTTTTGACCTTACTTTTTTTTAAAGCCAAGGCTAATTCTAAGAAGAAAAATTCATCATAGGCCAAGCTTTTGTGATAAACGCTTTCCTCTTTTTTAAGCAAAGAAAGGTCTTTTTCATCCTCTGGGAAATGCAACTTTTTGATGGCTAAGTTTAACGGCAAAAGTCTTCTTTTTTTTAAGAATTCTCGTGGAATAAAATTTTCTAAAAAATCTGCATAATCTTCTACCGCATTTTTGATAATCTTTCTTAGTTGCCTCTCACTTAAACCTTCAACCGCAGAGTAAACAGGTACAATCTTTCCTAACTCTAACTCGAGCTTATCCTCTTCTCCTTCTGGTATTATTTCAGGATGGACCATCTCAAAAACCCTACCGAATTTACCTACCTCCCCTATGGTATAAACTCTTTTGCCCGATTGTAAAAGATTTCTCAAAAAAAACTCTTTAAAGTTAAACCACCGAAGGAGAAGAATTCCAGTACCATCAGTAAGCTGGGCTTCAAAGACTTTTCTTCTTGAGGTATAAACAACTCCACTTTTGATGACTTCCCCAAAAACAACCGCCTTTTGTCCTTCTTTTAAATTAGAAATAGGGATTAAATGTCTTCGATCTTCATAATCCCTTGGCAAGAAAAACAACAGGTCTTCGATCGTGTGAATGTCTTTTTTAGCAAACTTTTGGGCAACTTTAGGACCTACCCCTTTTAAAAATTGTACGGGTTTTTTTAGTTCCTCTTTAGCCTGTCTGTATTCTTCTAAGGAAAAAGTCGGCTCTTGATAAAACTCTTGGTTTATCGGTTCTTCTTGAGGTTCTTCAACCTCAGAGGTTTCTTCTTTATTAATTCCTAAGACAATACACAAATCAAACAACGCCTTTATTCTTTCCTTTTTTTCGTCTAAAGAAACCTGGTCTAAACCATAACAAAGCTCTAAAAATTTTTCTCGATAAGGCTCAAATTCTTGAGGAAGGTTTTCTATAAATTTTAAAAGTGTTTTTTCTAAGTATTTTATTTTGTGCAGATTTTGAAAATTATTTTTATAGGCAAACTCTAAGGGTTTAGTAAACTTTGTTAACCAATCTTCTTTGGTAAACCTTTTCTCTTCTTTCATAGTTTAGGCAAGGATTTCAAAGGGCTAAATACAGATTCTTTAAAGGTTTCTTCAAAAAGTTTTTTCAAATTAAAAGCTTGATTAAGGTTGCCGTGTTTCAAAGCCCCTCTATAAAAGATATTAAACTTATTTTTAGCTTCTCCAAATAGTATCAATTTCTGTTCTAAACTTAATTCCTTTTGGTAGTTTTTAAAGAGTTTTATGAGGGCTAAAGTTCTATAATAATCAAGCCCTTTGGTAGCAGAAAGCTGATCTTCTCTTCCACCGCTTTTGATTACTAAAGGTTTAGGTATCAATCCTACAGGAGTTTTTATCGCAACCCTTAACCAAAATTCGTAGTCTTCACATACCCAAAATTCTTCGTCAAAGACCCCAATTTCTTCAAAAAGTTCTTTTTTTATCAAAACTGTAGACATAGAAACAACGCACAACTTAACAGCTCTTTCAAAAAACCAGCCTTCGGCTTTTTTGTGAATCTTTTTTGGGTTAAGTCTTTTTTCCCCTTTGTACCAGATCTCATCTGTCTGGACAATTTTATAAGAAGGATGTTTTTCAAAAAAGAGTAATTGTTCTTCAAGTTTGGTAGGGGTAAACATATCGTCGCTGTCTAGAAAGGCGATGTAACGCCCTTTGGCATGAAAAAGCCCCCTATTTCTGGCATGAGCTACCCCTTTCCTTGGTTTTTTTACATAGACTACAGGGTATCTGGTAATAAGTTTAGGGGTTTGGTCTGTGGACCCGTCGTCTACTACGATGATTTCTAAGTTTTTAAAGGTTTGGTTTAGTACACTCTCTATAGCCTTAAACAGGATATAAGCCCGATTGTAAGTAGGAATGATTACACTTACTACAGGGGTTTTCATCGAATAAAATTATACCTTTATTTTAGAAGATTGACAGAGTTATGGTATATTAGAAAATTACGATGGAGAAATTAAAACAAATTTTTAAACAGATAAGTTTTAAATCTGCTCTGATTTTATGGGGTGTGGTAGCCTTAGCTATAATTACCCTGTTTTTAAGTGCGATTTTTTCTTATAAAAATTCAAAGCTTTTAGCCCAGAAAGCCCTTGAGGACCAAGCTATGATGATAGCTATCACCCTTCAAGGAGTTATGACTTATACCAACCTTGATGAGATTAACTACAACACCTTTTTAAACATCATTTTAAGCCAAAATTGGGAAAACTTAGAATTTATAATGCTTTATGACGAAGACGGAGACATTATTCTTCATTCTAACCCAGAACTGATAGGTTATAAAATAGACCTCGAAGAATTAATAGAGTTAAAAAGGCACAAGCTTCCTTATTATCGTTTTTATTCAGAACCAGAAGAACCTTATAAACAGATTTTTCTGGCAGATTTTAATTTTTATACTCAAAAATATAATCTTTATCTTAGGGTAGGGCTAAATATAAATACCTTTTTGTTTATCGTAAAAAGGGCTCAGTTTTTGTTTTTGTTAAAAATGCTGGCCTGTTTAGGGCTTTTAGTAGCAGGTGGGATAGGCACTAAGTTTCTTATCCATTATGAACATATGGCACTTAAGATGAAACAATTAGAAAGTATTTCTACCATGGCTAAGATTTTATCTCATGAGATCAGGAATCCCTTAGGAAGTATCAAAGGTTTTTCCCAGTATTTAGCAGAAAAGATAACCGAGAGAGATTATAAAAGATATTTAGGAATTATTTTTAACGAGGCTTTAAGGATAGAAAGGTTAACAGATGAGTTGATTTTTTATGTTAATCCTGTCAAGATAGAGTCTAAGCATTTTGACCTGAGAGAACTGGTAGAAGAGGTTTGGTTAAGTTTTAAAGATAAATATCCTCAAGTAGACGTAACTTTTTTTGTTAAAGGAGAGGATTTTAGTATCATAACTGACCCTGACAAATTAAAAGAAATAGTGGTAAATTTAATTCAGAATGCCTTTGATGCGGTGTTGGAAACCAACCAGGAGAAAAAAGAGATAAAAGTAGAAATAGAAGACAAAGGAGAAACCCTGAGGTTAGGGGTGATAGACAACGGGGTAGGTATGGATGAAGAGACTTTGAAAAAAGCGTTTACTCCTTTTTTTACTACCAAACCTAAAGGCTCAGGTTTAGGTTTGGCAATAGTAGAAAAGCTATGTGAGGCGATGAAAATTAAAATTAAGGTTCAAACCAAACCAGGGGAAGGAACGGCTATATGGTTAGAAATGCCAAGATTTTTATCTTAGAAGACGACCTTTCTTTTGCCACCCTTTTAGAGGTGTTGCTAAAAGAGCGAGGTTATCAGGTAGAAACCTGTGAAGACCCTGAGTTAGCTTTTAAAAAGGTGTTTGACTTTAACCCTGACCTTATCATTACAGACCTTAAACTTCCTAAGATGAACGGAATAGATTTTATCGAAAAGGTAAAACCTGTCTTACCTAATACCTTGTTTCTAGTGATAACCGCCTATGCTACTGTAAGTTCTGCGGTAGAGGCCATGAAAAAGGGGGCTGTAGATTATATTACCAAACCTCTTTCCAGTCCTGAAGACTTTTTAAGTTTAGTTCAAAACATCTTAGCTAAAAAACCCAAGGAAGATCTTAAGGAAGAAACCCAAGAAGAACTTCCTCCTTTAGAAATCTTATTTTTAGGGATGGAGGAAGTTTACGATAAAGTAGTAAAAGTAGCCCCTACAGACACTACTGTGATTTTATACGGTGAGACAGGTACAGGAAAGTCGTTGATAGCTAAGGTCATCCATCGTCTTAGCCGAAGGCCAGGTAAATTTGTAGAGGTTAATTGTGCAGCCATCCCTGAAACGTTAATAGAAGCCGAACTATTTGGGTATGAAAAGGGTGCTTTTACAGGGGCCTTAAAGAGTAAACCCGGAAAGATAGAGTTAGCCAAAGATGGAACGTTGTTTTTAGACGAGATTTCAGAGATGAACCTCACCGTACAGGCAAAATTTTTAAGTGTATTGCAAAATAGAACTTTTGAAAGGTTAGGGAGTTTAACCTCTATAAAGACTAACGCCAGGTTTATTACGGCAACCAACCGGGACCTTATCAAGTTGGTTAAAGAAGGTAAGTTTAGGGAGGATTTGTTTTTTAGGATTAATGTTTTTCCTGTAGAGGTAAAACCCTTGAGAGAAAGAAAACAAGCTATATTAAAAATAGCGGAGTTTATCATCCATAGATTAGCTAAAAAGTTACAACGAGACCCTTTACCGTTGAGCTCACATTCTAAGGAATTTTTGTTAAAATATCCCTTTCCAGGTAACGTAAGAGAACTTGAAAACTTGTTAGAAAGGGCTTTCCTGATGTCAGAAGGCAAAGAGATTGAGGTAGATTTGGGATACCTACAGGCCCTTCCTTTTTCTACAGAAATTAAACCTTTAGAGAAAACCAGTCTTCTATCCGAAGATGTGGTAGACCTTAGATCCTTAGAAAAAAACGCTATCATAGAAGCTTTAAAGAAGACCAAAGGGAATAAAAAAGAGGCTGCCAAACTTTTAGGGATTTCTCTGAGAACCCTTTATTATAAATTAAAGGAATACGATATTAAGTTTTAAGTTTTGTAACCACTTTGATAGTAAAAAGAGAAATTTTTACCACCCACATAGTTTTCTAAAGTTTAGCCCTTTTCTTGGACCATAGGGAAGCCCTTTTTCATAAGCCTTTTTTTGAATTTCAACCCTGATTTTTTGAATTTCTATTTCCTTTTGCTGTATAGCCTCCCAGTTAGGTGGGTTTTGTCCCCACAAGACACGCAGTTCAGAAGAAAGCTGCAGTTGTTTTTGCCAGAGAGGCTGTATTTCTTGACAAAACTCTTTAACTTTTATAGGGTTTAGATTAGGAGGATAATATTTACCTCCTACCATCGTTTCTTTTTTCGCAAAGGCTATACCTGTAACTATTAAACCCAAAAAGCTAAGCATTATCAAACTTGCCGCTATCCTTCTCATTGATAATACCTCCTTTCTCAAAGTTTTAATATTAAAGTTTTAACTTTAAAGAACACACAAAAAACACGCTCACACAACTCTCAGCAAAAAACATACCATTTTAAAAAATTTTTCTTATGATAGACCTGCTAAACTTTATCCAAAAGTAGATAAATTAAACTGTAGTTTGATTTTGTAAAAATTGCAATTTTTGTATAAATTGCAATTTAGTTTATTTTAGAATTTCAAGATACCTACCCTTTAAAGAGTGTTTTCCTGCTTCTTCTATTCGAACCTTAACTAATCTACCTTTTAGGTCAAGCCTTGGAGAGTAAAAATTCACTATTACGTTTGTGCTGGTACGTCCCATAAGTTGAGTTTTAGATTTTGAGCTAAAACCTTCAACCAACACTTCCATTTCTTTCCCTACATATTGTTGGTAGATTTCTTGGGTAATAGTTTTTTGTAGTTCCTGAACAAGTTTTAGTCTTATCTCTTTTTCTTCTTCAGGAATTTTGTCCTCGAAATTTTTAGCTGTGGTAAACGGACGATCTGAGTACTTAAAAGAAAAAATTTCATGGTACCTTACTGTTTTTAGCATTTCTAAAGTTTCTTCAAAATCCTCCTCAGTTTCTCCTGGAAATCCTACAATGATATCGGTAGTAATAGCTATGTCAGGAATTAGCTCCCTAAGTTTTGCTACTTTTTCTAAATATTCTTCTTTAGTATATTTACGGTTCATTCGTTTTAATATTCTGTTTGAACCAGCCTGAAGAGGGAGATGGATATGATGACATATTTTGGGATTTTCAGCCATAGTTCTTATTAGTTTCTCTGAAAGGTCTTTAGGATGACTGGTAGTAAACCTTATTCTCCATAAGTCTTCTATGGCTGCGATTTGGTTCAAGAGTTCTGGAAAATCAGGATAACCCTTTTCCTTTAGCCCATAGGAGTTTACGTTTTGTCCTAAAAGGGTAACCTCCCTTACCCCTAATTCTACCAATCTCTTTATCTCTTCTATGATTTCTTCTGGAGGTCTACTTGTTTCTCTTCCTCTGACATAAGGAACGATACAATAAGAACAAAAATTATCACATCCTTGCATTATCGTGACAAAAGCAGTAACCTTTTCGGTGTTTTTAGATAAAGTCTCCTCAGGAAGCACTAAAGGTGGTTTAAACTCGTTAGTTAATTCGGTTAACACAATAGGTTTAGGATCCTTTTGAAGTTTAGTTATAACCTCCTTTATTTGATAAAAACTTTGGGTTCCTAACACGAAATCTACATAGGGAAGTTTTTTAATCAGGTTTTCTCCTTCTTGTTGGGCAACACATCCTATAATACCTATGAGGAGATGTTTTTTTTTCTTTTTTAAGGGTTTATACCTCCCTACCTCACTATAGACTTTGTGTTGAGGTTTTTCCCTTACAGAACAGGTATTTACTATGATAAGGTCTGCTTCTTCAGGGTTATCGGTAGGAACATACTCTTCTTTTAAAAGAATGAGTACCTTTTCTGAATCGTTTTCATTCATTTGACAACCAAAAGTTTTTATATAAACCCTTTTCTTCATAGCAAATTTTAATTATAATTCAAATAATCAAAATATCGATAGTTCCAAGAGGTTAAATTATGTTAGTAGAGGAGATTACTTCTTTAGAATTTGAAGAGGCTAAAAAACAAGTAAAGACCGTTATTTTCCCTGTAGGTTCTGTTGAGGCTCATGGTCCTCATTTACCTTTAGCTACAGACCTTTATACTATCTATGAGGTCTGTAAAAAGGTAGCCGAGAAAAAAAAGGTTCTTATAGCCCCACCGATTTATTATGGTCTTTGTAGAAGTACGAGCACCCTTCCTGGGACGATAAGTATTACCGGAGAGGTATTAAAAAAATTGATGATAAACCTTTTTTATCAGTTTTATCTTTGTGGTTTTAAAAATTTTATGGTTCTTTCTGGACATGCAGGAGGTACCCACAACGCCTATTTGGTAGACGCAGCTGAATCTTTTATATCGTTAGTTCCTTATTGTAATTTTTTTGTAGCCGACATTTTTCAGCTACTTAGGCCTTGTTTAAAAAATATGGATATCTCTGAGGAGGATTCTCATGCAGGAGAATGGGAAACCTCCCTTATGCTTTATCTAAAACCAGATCTGGTAAAAGACGGGGGATTTGAAGATTATCCTAAATTTCCTAAGTTTAGGGTGGTGTTTGAGAAAGAGAAATACTGGAGTACTGGAATATGGGGTGACCCAAGAAAGGCATCTGTTGAAAAAGGCAAAAAGATGGTAGAGTGGTTAGTAGAATTTTTGATAAGCGAAATCGAAAAGATGGAAAAAGAGTTTGAGGAAAAATGCTTGTGATAGATGGTGCTTATGGTGAAGGTGGGGGTCAGGTTTTACGTACTTCTTTATCGCTTTCAGTAGTCACCGGCAAACCTTTTAGAATTGTTAATATCAGAGCTAACAGACCTAAACCAGGTCTTCAGCCTCAGCATTTAGCTTGTGTGAAAGCAGTAGCTTATCTTTCAGAGGCAGAGGTAAAAGGGGATGAGTTAGGTTCTCAAGAGATAGTTTTTATTCCCAAAAAACTTCCAGAAAGGTGCAACTATTCCTTTGATATAGGAACTGCAGGCTCAACCTTGCTTCTTTTCCAGACAGTTGTGTATCCTCTAAGTTTGAACAAAGGTGGAGAAGTGGTAATCAAAGGAGGTACCCATGTTCCCTTTAGTCCCTGTTATCACTATGTAAAAGAAGTTTTTTTACCAATGGCCAAACTTTTTGGTCTGGAGGTAGACCTTTATCTTGAAGCCTATGGGTTTTATCCTGCAGGTGGGGGGAAGATAAGAGCTTTCATTAAACCTTGGGAGGAATTTTTCTTGCCAGCTCTGCCAGAGTATTTTATTCCTGAGAACATTATCATCTATAGCGTATCTTCCGAAAGACTTCCTGTACATATCGTAGAAAGGCAACTAAAAGGTGTATTGTCAGAGTTGCCAAACTGTGAGAACCTTACAGTCTATAAAGAAAGAGTGAAGTCTCGATCTGACGGAACTTTTGTTTTCTTAAAGGCTTTGAATAAGGAAAAGGTTTTATATGCTGGATTTACCGAGCTAGGAAAACGTGGTTATCCAGCAGAGGAGGTAGGAAAAAAGGTAGCAAGAGAATGGAAAAATTTTTTAAGCACTAAAACCCAGTTTGAAGAACATCTGGCAGACCAGATCTTGATACCTATAAGTTTAGCCCTTTTAAAACTGCGGTCTGCTAAAATTTTTAGGTTTTCTGTGGCTAAGGTGACCAAACATCTTCTTACTCAAGCTTGGTTGATCCCTAAGTTTTTACCTGAGTTAAAAATTACCATCGAAGGCAAAGAAGGGGAGAAGGGATATGTTAACCTTTACCGAGAATGAAAAAGAAGTAAGGGAGTATTTTCAACACTGCTGGAAGAAAAATCCAGATTTAAAAAGGTATCCCTTAGAGGAATGGGAAAAAGGTTTACAAACAGGAAAAATTTTGTTTTTTACCTGGAAAGATAAAGGCTTTTTTAGGCTAAACAAGGATTTTAAAAGTTTCCCTATGGGAACTTTTTTTAACGACCAGGTTTTGGTAAGAGGTTACCCTCAGATTCCCAGGGTTTATGTATTAAAAACGGGATTGGTAAGATATATGACTTCTCCTTTTTATGCTGAAGAAAAGGTAGAAGGGTATAACGTAAGACTTTTTAAAGTAGGAGATGAAATTTTAGGTTTTACCCGAAGAGGATTCATCTGTCCTTTTGCTACCGATCGATGGGAGGATTTTTTACCTAATCTTCCTGAGTTTTTTGAGAAACATCCAAATTTGGTGGTTTGTGCTGAAGTAGCCGGACCAGAGAATCCTTTTGTTAGTGAATATCCTGCTTATATCAAAGAGGATGTAAACTACTTTGTTTTTGATTTTATGAAAACAGGTGGAGGAGGATTTTTGTCTCAGTCAGAAAAGTTGAATCTCCTTGAAACCTATAGTTTTAACGCCCCTGAAATCTATGGGCCTTTTGACCCGGTAAAGGATTATGAAAACATAAGAGAACTTTTAAGGCGTTACCACCAAGAAAAAAGAGAAGGGGTAGTTTTTAAGTCCGAAGATGGGAAATACAGGATTAAATACGTGACTCCATTTTCTAATCTTGAGGACTTAAGGGTAGTCTTTCCTTACTTGGGAGAGGTAGATCCTCATTTTATTTACCTAAGATTGATAAGGCTTGCTCTGAACCTTTATGAATTTGAAGAATTTAAAGAAGAGGTTTATAATAAACTACCTGTAAATCTTTTTGAAGAAGTTTTAAGTTTTTTTGAAAAAAATCAGGTGGTAAGCGAAACCTTTAGGGTAAGGTTTAAAAAGGAGAGCAGTTATCTGGCTATGCTTGCTCATTTTAGGGCAGCAAAGATAAACATCGAGGTTAAACAGGTAGTAAAAGAAAAAGGCTATTTAAAAGTGGAATTTGTAAAACTATACCCTAAGGCTACTCAGTTTTGGAGGTCTAAACTTGAAGGATGGGGAGAAGTTGACTAACGTCTATTTTCCGGTTTTTTTAAACTTAGAAGGGAAGCTTTGTGTGGTTATAGGAGGAGGAAAAGTTGGTGAAAGGAAGGTTTTGTCTTTGCTTCAGGCTAAAGCTTTTGTTAAGTTGATTTCTCCTGAAGCTACTCCAGTTTTACAAAAGTTAGCTGAAGAAGGTCAGATACTCTGGGAAAAAAGGATTTATCAGCCAGGAGACCTTGAAGGAGCCTGGTTGGTGGTTGCTGCAACCAATGACCCTTCTACCCAAAGGTCTATATATGACGAAGCTAACGCAAAAAGGGTATTTTGTAACATGGTAGATGTTCCTGAATTTTGCAGTTTTATCGTGCCTTCTGTGGTAAAAAGAGGAAGTTTAACCATAGCCATCTCTACTTCTGGGGCAAGCCCTGCGGTAGCAAGAAGGATAAGAGAAAGTTTAGAAATGCAGTTTGGCCCAGAATATGAAATATACCTAAAACTTATGGAGAACTTAAGAAAACAAATCCTTGAGTTAAATCTTTCTCCCACAGAAAAAGAGATTAAACTGCATCGGCTTGCAATGGCTCCTATACCTCAATATATACGAAATAGAGATTTAGACCTGTTAAAAACTATCATCGAAAAAGAAGGTCTTATCTTCCCTTCAGAGCTTTTTGAGTCATAACCTTCCAATAAAGTTGCCATAACAACCTAAAAGAAAAAGTAAAATCTTCTGGATTTTTCTGTATCCACTTATCCACTTTTTCTAAAGGAAAAAACCCTCCAGTTTCTATTTCTAAAGGATTAGGCTTAGGTATTTTACTAGTAGTTCCTGTAAAAAGGACTAAACAGTCTATAGTGTTGTTAAAATCTTTTGGAGTGATACGAAGTACCTCTTCTAATTTTGTTCTTATAGACAGTTCTTCTTTTAATTCCCTTTGAGCAGTGGTTAAAAAGCTTTCTCCTACCAACACATGTCCCGAAGCAGAGGAAGTCCACAAACCAGGGTTTTCCTCAACCAACTTAGATTTTTTTTGAAGATAGATTTCTCCTTCTTTGTTAAACAAAAAAATATGCACTGTTTTATGAAAATAGCCTTTTTGATGGATTTCCTCTCTTTTTAGGATGGTGATGGGGTTGCAGTTTTCATCGACTGCTTCTAAAAGCTCATGTTTGCGACTTTCTGGAGTTTCTTTAGGTTTTCTTCCTTTTTTATTGTTGAAATTTTCATTCATTTTATAATATATACCTTTGTAACTATAATTAGAGATAAATATTACAGAAAAATAAAAAAAATAAAGGGCTTGGGATTAATTTTTGATAACTAATTTTATAACTTCATCGAGATGAGAAACCAAGATAAAGTTTATTTTTTCTCTAAGTTCCTTTGGGATATCTTCCAGGTCCTTTGAGTTTTTTGCAGGAATAAGGACGTTTTTAATCCCCTTTCTTAAGGCAGCAAGACTTTTTTCTTTTATCCCACCTACAGGAAGAATTTTACCCCTAAGGGTGACTTCTCCAGTCATCGCATAGTCTTTGGAAATGGGCTTTTGGGTTAAGGCAGATATCATCGCTACCGCTATAGTAATCCCAGCACTTGGTCCATCCTTAGGTATGGCCCCAGAGGGTACATGCACATGGATGTCATACTTTGTATAAAACTTAGGGTCAATCCCCAACTCTTTATACTTGGCACGAATATAGGATAAAGCTGCCTGGGCGCTTTCTTTCATCACCTCTCCTAAATGCCCTGTTAAAATTAGATTACCTTTCCCTGGCATAACTACCGCCTCTACGTAGAGCACCTCTCCACCATTGGGGGTCCAGGCAAGTCCAGTTGCTACTCCTATTTCATCTTCTTCTTGTTTAAGTTCTTCTATGTATTCAGGAGGCCCTAAAAATTCTACTAAATTCTCTTCGGTAACGCTAAAAGGGCCTTTTTCTCCTTCAGCAAGTTTTCTCGCTATCTTTCTACAGATAGCTGCAAGCTTTCTTTCTAACTCACGTACCCCTGATTCGTAAGTATATTCTTCGATAACTTTTAGAATAACCTCGTCAGAGATTTTAAGGATGTTTTTTTTTAGTCCGTGTTCTTTTAAGAGTTTAGGCAGGATGTGTCTTTTGGCGATTTCTAATTTTTCTTGATAGGTATATCCTGAAAGATAGATTACTTCCATTCTGTCTAAAAGTACCCGGGGTATAGGTTCTGTCATGTTAGCTGTAGCTATAAAAAGAACCTTAGATAAGTCAAAGGGCACGTCTAAATAATGGTCTACAAAGTCTTTATTTTGTTCTGGGTCAAGAACTTCTAAAAGAGCTGCTGCAGGGTCACCGTGAAAATCGCTACACAGTTTATCTATTTCATCAAGTAAAAACACCGGGTTGTTTACCCCAGCTTGTTTTATTCCTTGAATGATCCTTCCTGGCAAAGCTCCTACATAGGTTCTTCTATGCCCCCTTATTTCAGCTTCATCTCTTACACCACCTAAGGCTACCCTGACAAATCTTCTACCTAAGGCTTCAGCAATGGATCTTCCAAGACTTGTTTTTCCAACCCCAGGAGGTCCTACAAAACAAAGGATGGCACCTTTAGCCTTAGGATTAATTTTTTTAACCGCTAAGAACTCAATTATTCTGTCTTTTACCTTATCTAAGTTATAGTGGTCTTTGTCCAAAACTTTTTTAACATGTTTTAGGTCTAAATTGTCTCGGGTAGACTTATTCCAAGGAAGATCTATCAACCATTCGAGGTAATTTCTTATTACCGCTGCCTCAGAAGAGTCAGGATGCATGTATTCTAATCTCTTAAGTTGTTTTAACGCCTCCTTTTCTACCTCCTTAGGCATTTTGGCTTTTTTAATCTTTTTCTTTAACTCCTCAATCTCGTCTTCAACATCCTCAAATTCTCCCAACTCCCTCTTTATAGCCCTTAGTTGTTCTCTTAAAAAATATTCCCTCTGAGACCTCCCAATTTCTTCTTGGGCTTGGGCTTGGATTTTGTTTTGAAGGGTGGTGATCTCTATTTCTTGTAGGAGGATCTCAGAAATTTTTTTAAGCCTTTCTACTCCATCTAAAGTTTCTAAAAGTTCCTGGGCGGTTTTGACCTTTAACTTAAGGTAGACTGTGATAAGGTCTGCAAGCCTTCCTGGTTCTTCTATAGAATGAACAACTGTGGAAATCTCTGGATTTAAAATACCTTTTAATGCCAATAACTTTTCTGTATTTTCTTTAACTGTGCGTATTAAAGCTTCTATTTCAGGGGTTATGATTTCTGGTTCCTTTTCTTTACAAGGTTCTATTTTAACCCTAAAACAAGGCTCCGTTTCTAAAAATTCTTGAATTTCACATCTTGAAAGCACCTGGACTACTACTTTTAGACGGTTTTCAGAGAGATTGAGGGTTTTAAGGATAAGTCCGATCGTTCCGATTTTATAAATATCTTCGGGTTTGGGATTTTCTATACGAGAGTTTTTCTGTGTAGAAAGAACGAGTAGTTTATCTTTATTTAAGGCTTCCTCTATGGCTTTTAAAGATTTAGACCTTCCTACAAAAAGAGGAATTACCATCGAAGGGAAAAGGACGATGTCTCTTATAGCCATTAAGGGTAAAACTTCAGGAACGTCTATGATCTCCCCTTCTGAAACTTCTGCAAAATTAACCTCTAACCCTTCTTTCATACTGCTCCCTTTCTAAAAGTTTTTAATATTGTTAAATGTAAAACCTTATCTTGATTATTTCAAGATAATAAAGGAAAAAACCTGAAATTACTTTAAAGATCTTAGATTTTAGTCTCGAGCAATCTTGCCAAAATCGTGGTAGCCGTTAAAATACCCTTTATGGAACCAAAGGCCTGGGACCGGTTGATAGATGTCTATTCATTTCCACATCCTACTCAAACTCTAAGGGTGGTTCAAACCCATATCTCTTATGTTTTTATCACAGACCTATTCGTTTATAAGATCAAAAAGCCAGTTAGCTTTGGCTTTTTAGACTACACCACCTTAGAAAAAAGAAAACATTTTTGTGAAAGAGAGGTGATGCTGAATCGAAGGCTATCTCCTGAAATATACTTAGGGGTTGTGCCTGTAGTGAAAACTTCTAAAGGATATAAGTTTGAGGTTGAAGGGGAGATAGTAGAATATGCCGTAAAGATGAAGAAACTTCCTGAAGAAGGGATGATGGTTAATCTTTTAAAAGAAAAGAAAGTAACTGAAGCTCATATAGACTCTATAGTTTCAGTGTTGGTGCCTTTCTATCAAAAAGCAGAAACTGGGGAAAGGGTAAACTCTTATGGAAGGATAGAGGTTATCAGGTTTAATACTGAAGAAAATTTTGCTCAAACCAAAGAATTTGTCGGATTAGCTTTAGCCAAATATAAATACGAACATATAATACAATTTACACGCAAGTTCTTAGAAGAAAATCAAGTCTTGTTTCAAGAAAGGATAGATAAGGGATTTATCAGAGACGGACATGGAGATTTATATTCAGCTAACATCTGTTTTGAGAATGTAAACAAGGTTTATATCTTTGATTGTATAGAGTTTAACGAACGGTTTAGGTGTGGTGATGTGTGTTCAGACATAGCTTTTTTGGCTATGGACTTAGATTTTTATAGAGAAAGAAGTCTATCTGAGTATTTTATAACTCAGTATGTTTCTAAGAGCCAAGACCAGGGGATCAACAAACTTTTGAATTTTTATAAATGTTATCGGGCTTATGTGAGGGGTAAGATAGGATGTTTTACCTATGCCTCTACCCAACAAACAAGGCCTGAAAAATACGAATTTTTGGAACAAGCCAGAAGATATTTTGACCTTGCTTATCAATATGCAGAGGGTATTCCCAAGCTAATAGTATTTATGGGGCTTTCAGGTACTGGTAAAAGCTTTCTTTCGCAAAACCTTATGTCTAAGCTCCCTGCGGTTTACCTTTCTTCAGACATAACCAGAAAACGTCTTTTGTCTTTGCCAGAATCTAAGCATTATTATGCAGAGTTTGAAAAGGGTATTTATACCCCAGAGATTACTGAAAAAACTTACAAGAAAATGATAGAGATGGCTAAGGAAGAGCTTAGTTATGGGAGAGATGTAATAATTGATGCTACGTTTAGAGATAAAAAATACAGAAGCTGGTTGCTTGAGGGGATAAAAGAGGTTAAGGCGGAGGTTTTTTGGGTGTGGTGTACCGCTGAAGATAATGTAGTTAGGGAAAGGTTATTTAAGAGAAAAGAAAATACCTGTTCTGATGCTTTGTGGGATATTTATCTTGCTCAAAAAGATAAGTTTGAACCCCCAAAGGAATGTTCTCCTTTGTTGGTTTTAGATACAACCTATCCTGTAGAAACCCTTATGAAAAGTCTTGTTGAATTTTTAAAAATTTAATCTTGACTACCTTGTCTTTTAAAATCGAATGATTATTTTTTTTTCGTAATTTAATTCTTAGGGTTTAAAAATCAAAAAATCTTTAAGGAGGAGGTGGCAGTATGAAGATCAGACCTTTACATGATCGCATTTTAGTTCAACGCATCGAAGAAGAACAGAGGACTGAATCTGGAATCATCATCCCAGATACAGCGAAGGAAAAACCTATCATGGGTAAAGTGATTGCTGTAGGCGATGGTAGGGTTTTAGAAAACGGTCAAAAACAGCCTTTAACCGTCAAAGAAGGAGATAAAATCCTTTTCAGTAAATATGCTGGAACTGAAATTAAGATCAAAGGTGAAGAGTATCTTATCATGAGAGAAGATGATGTCTTAGCTATCATTGAAGACTAATAAGGCTAAGTTCTAAAGTAAATATAAATAAAAACTACCGAAAGGAGGGGATGTTATGGCTGCAAAGGAGATTATTTATGGGGCTAATACTAGAGAAAAAATTTTAAGAGGAGTTGACAAATTAGCTGACGCAGTAAAAGTTACTCTTGGTCCCAAAGGAAGAAACGTAATCTTGGAAAGGTCCTTTGGTTCTCCTTTGATTACCAAAGATGGTGTAACTGTGGCTAAGGAGATAGAGTTAGAAGATAAGTTTGAAAATATGGGTGCCCAGATGGTAAAAGAGGTGGCGTCTAAGACCAACGATGTGGCTGGAGACGGAACCACTACAGCTACCTTACTTGCTCAGGCTATCTTTCAAGAGGGTATCAAACTTGTGGCAGCTGGTATCAACCCCATGGCTATCAAACGTGGTATTGATAAGGCAGTAGATATCGTAGTCAAAGAGCTTGAAAAATTAGCTCAGCCTTGCAAATCTCGTCAGGAAATCGCTCAAGTAGCTACCATTTCTGCTAATAACGATGTGGCTATCGGAAACCTTATAGCTGATGCCATGGATAAGGTAGGAAAAGAAGGGGTTATTACTGTAGAAGAGTCTAAGGGACTTGAAACTTATCTTGAAGTAGTTGAAGGTATGCAGTTTGATAGAGGATATATTTCTCCTTATTTTATAACCGATCCAGAAAAGATGGAATGTGTATTAGAGGATCCATACATTCTGGTTTATGATAAGAAAATAAGCTCTATGAAAGACCTTTTACCTGTACTTGAACAGGTAGCTAGGGCTGGTAAACCTATTTTAATCATTGCTGAGGATGTAGAAGGTGAAGCTTTGGCTACTTTGGTAGTAAACAAGCTCAGAGGAGTTCTCCAGTGCTGCGCTGTAAAGGCTCCTGGCTTTGGTGAGAGAAGAAAAGCCATGCTTCAGGATATCGCCATCCTAACAGGTGGTACTTTTGTATCTGAAGAGCTTGGTATGAAACTTGAAAACGTTCAGCTTAAAGACCTTGGAAGGGCAAGAAGAGTGGTAGTAACCAAAGAACATACCACCATCATCGATGGGGCTGGCAAGAAAGAAGACATCGAGGCTCGTATCAAACAGATACGTGCTCAGATCGAAGAAACCACCTCTGATTATGACCGTGAGAAACTTCAGGAGAGGTTGGCTAAACTTGTAGGTGGAGTTGCAGTAATTTATGTTGGAGCTGCTACTGAAACTGAGATGAAAGAAAAGAAAGCTAGGGTTGAGGACGCCCTTAATGCTACTAAAGCAGCAGTAGAGGAAGGTATCGTCCCTGGTGGTGGAACGGCTTATATCAGGTGCTTACCAGCTTTAGAAGCTGTCAAGCTTGAGGGTGATGAACAGTATGGTGTAGAAATCATCAAAAAAGCTTTAGAAGCTCCTTTACGTCAGATTGCTTTTAACGCCGGTTTTGAAGGTTCTATCATCGTAGAAAAAGTAAAAGAAGGAAAGGGTAGTTTCGGGTTTGATGCTGCTACCGGCGAGTTTAAAGATTTGATAGCTGCTGGAATTATCGACCCGAAGAAAGTAAGCCGTTGTGCCCTTCAGAATGCCGCTTCTGTGGCTGGATTGTTGTTAACTACCGAGGCTATGGTAGCTGAGAAACCCAAAAAAGAAGAAAAAATGCCTTCTATGCCCGGAGGAGGAGAATTTTAAGTTCTGATTGAGTCTTTAGCCCCTGGGAAATCCCCAGGGGCTTTTTTTATTATTTTCCTTTATTTATTTTTCTTCTACAAGGTCCTTAAGTCTCTTAAAATTTTTTTTAGGGTTTCCACAGTTAGGACAAGTCCAGGTTTCAGGAAGGGCCTCAAAAGGGGTGTTTGGAGGGATGTGTTGGTGTTTATCCCCTTTTGAGGGAAGATAGATATAACCACAGTTGTTCAAAGTACAAACCCAAGCGTTTTTTAAATCTTTGGTGATCATGGCCTCACCTCATTTTGTAAATGTTTCTAATAATAAATTATTAACCAAAAATTTTGAAACGGTCAATAAAATTGGTAAAAATTTATCACTCGTTTATAAATTTTATTATAAAATTTTTTTAGAATAAAACTTATAAACTTAGTTTTTTATGTTGTCAAAAATAAAAGGAGCAAAAGCATGATGATGAGAAAGATTTTGGTAATACTTCCTGTAACATTTTTAAGAAAATTGGTGGAAGATATACTAAAAAATTACTTTCACGATATTTCTTTAGTAGCTACAGTCAAAGAAGCTTTGAGTTTGATAAAAGCTGGTCAAATTCCTGATTTGATAATTTCCTCATATATTTTAGAGGATGGAGATGTTTTTGATCTGTTAGAAGCACTTGAAAAAGAGCAAAAAATCCAAAAAGTTCCGGTTTTATTGTTAACTTCAGAAGAGGACCCAGAGTTGATAGAGAGGGCTTTAAAAAAAGGTGTATTAGAGGTTATCCTGAAAAAGGATATACCTAAAAAACTTCCTAAGGTTTTAAAAGATTTTGTCAGAATCATAGAGCTGCAACATTTAGAAGGTAACATTCTTTACTTAGAAGATACAAATTTATACATAAAATTTTTAAACCAGCTTTTATTACAGACTAAATTAAAAGTTTTCTCTTTTCAAACCGTAGAAGAAGCTTTAAAGTTTTTTGAACAAAACGATATAGACCTTGTGATAACCGACTACATTTTAGGTGTAGGAGATTCAGGGTTAGATTTAGTTAGAAGTATAAGAGAAAACCCGGAAAAAGGAGATGTTCCTATCATAGTGCTTACCGGATATGATACACCTGCAAGAAGGATAGAGCTTTTTAAAGCAGGTGCAGATGATTACATCCCTAAGCCCCCTTTAAAAGAAGAAATTTTAATCAAGGTTTTTAATTATCTCACTAAAAAGAAAGTTTTAGATCGTTTGAAAGAAAAGATAAGAGAATTAGAAAGTCTCTACATAAAAGATCCGTTGACCGGTCTTTACAACCGCAACGTGATTGAAGATTTTTTGCTAAAAGAATTTGAAAGGGCCAAAAGACATAACTACGATATAGGGTTTATAATGGCTGATTTAGATAAATTTAAAGAGATAAACGACAAGTTTGGACATCTGACCGGAGATAAGGTTATCAAAACCTTTGCTCAGATCATTTTAAACAACATAAGAAAGACAGATTATGGAATAAGGTATGGAGGCGAAGAGTTTTTGATAGTGTGCCCTCATATGGACTACCAACAGGTGATTAGGAAGGCAGAAGAGATGAGAAAAGAACTTGAAGAAGCTAATGTAGACGGAATTAAGATTACCGCAAGCTTTGGAGTTACCTCTTTGGGTTTACATCCAGACAAATCTTTAGAAGAACTTATTGATATAGCAGACCAGGCACTTTATAATGCCAAGTCTTTAGGCAGAAACACGGTAAAGTTTTTGTAATCAATATATTCAAACCATCTTCACGCGCCTTATCGGACGAGGCTGTGTTTGAGAGTTTAAAAGAGGATATGGAGTAATATTTTTAAAACCAGGTAAAATTGTTGCAAAGAATAGGTTGTAGGTAGAAAATGGGTAGATTTGAAAATGATATTTGGAAATGGTATTTGGATAAAAATTATAGAAAAATTTTTATTTTACTCTCTATCGGAAAATTTAGGACAATGTGAACTTACAAGGGTAATTTATATCTTGACGAAGTTTTTGAGTTAACTTAAAATTTATTATAAATATTTTAGTTGCCAATTTGTGGGGAATTTACTCAACTTGGTATGGGTTCAAATTGTTTTAAAATGAAGTTCAACATCAAGCTCCACATCGACTCTTATCTCTAAACAAGACTTTAAAGTTCCAAAACTTGAACTTGGGCTTTTTTTGTCTACCAGAACTTTACCACTCTTTACCGCAGGCACCAAAGTGCAGTTTAATCTTAACCAAGCAAATTTTCTTTATGGTTGTCCAGTGCTGTTTAAACTATAAAAATTGCAGGAGGGTTTTGGCAGAATTTACAGTTTACAGCAAAAGGTAGACTTAATGCTTACTGTTTTAAACCACATTAAAGACATCTCCGAACAGATAACCATTTTAGCTATAAACTCAAGCATAGAGGCAGCTCGTGCTGGAAAGGCAGGGGCTGGATTCTCTGTGATTGCTGATGAAATAAGGAAACTTGCGATAAAAATTGAGAGTATAGTAAAGGATATTCTTTTTAAAATGAAAACACTACAGGAAGAAATGGATAAAAGCTATGAATTTTTTTAGGCCCAGTTAAAAAACACAGAGCTTTCTTTGATGCTTGAGTCTATGAAACAATCAACACAAAAAATGGAGATAGATTTTGAACAGGTAGGTAGGTTGATTGTAAAACTTGTTGGTGAGATAGACAAACAAAATACCATCATCTTTAACACCATCTCTGATTT
This sequence comes from Thermodesulfobacterium sp., assembly GCF_030445475.1. Classification (NCBI taxonomy): domain Bacteria; kingdom Pseudomonadati; phylum Thermodesulfobacteriota; class Thermodesulfobacteria; order Thermodesulfobacteriales; family Thermodesulfobacteriaceae; genus Thermodesulfobacterium; species Thermodesulfobacterium sp. The sequence goes on from NZ_JASUTP010000019.1 coordinate 21,182, forward strand.
GCTTGGGAAGGTTCAATTCCAAGATGTAGTAAGACAAAGACTTGAAAAGCTTTGTGAGGTATGTTCTGAGATTTCTGAATATAACAGAAGACTTTTACGCTGGGTAGATAACCCTGATAAAGAAGAACAACCTGAGGAGATAAAAGTTTTGGTTGAGAAAATGAAACAAAATTATATCATGGAAGACCAGAGAAGAGTTCACGCTGAGGTTTTTAATGAAGAGACCAAAATAAAAGAGGAAGCCCCCAAAATAGAACTTTTTAAAAACTGGTAAAGTTTGTCAAAATGATTAACCTTTCAGTTTTTACCTGCCGAAATTTAAATTGAGTGTTGAATATTCTAAATCAAAACCGCGGGGGTTTCTTTTTAAGCACTTGAAAATCTCGATTTATTATTTATTATTTAACTAACTAAATTTTAAAGTTGAGGTGTAATGGATTGATGAGTTTACAGGAAGTAAAACCAGAATTAAGCGTTAAAGAAGTGGTTTTAGAGGATTATCCTATTGTTAGAACCCTTTATGGAGAAAGGGGAAACAATTTTAAAATTTTAGAAAATTTTTTTAGGGTTCAGATTTCTCTTAAGGGAAATCACATCTTTATCAAAGGAGAGCCTATAGACCTTGAGCTTGCGGAAAAAACCATAGCTGAGCTTTATGGATTAATAAAATCAGGATATACCATCTATCCTTCAGACGTAGAATATGCCTCAAGGATTATCCTTGAAAACCCAAAAGCTAACCTTAAGGAGATTTTTTTAGATACCATCTTTGTTACCTCAGGGCGTAAGGTTATTACCCCTAAGGGTATTACGCAAAAAAAATATATAGAGGCCATCAGAAGGTCTGAAATAGTTTTTGGGATAGGACCTGCTGGTACGGGAAAAACTTATTTGGCTGTTGCTATGGCGGTTTCTTACCTGATGAAAGGAGAGGTTAACAGACTTATTTTAGTCAGACCTGCGGTAGAGGCAGGAGAAAAATTAGGTTTTCTACCTGGTGACATTGCAGAAAAGGTTAATCCATATCTTAGGCCTTTGTATGATGCTCTTTATGATATGCTTTCCTTTGATAAGGTGGCAAGGTTGTTTCAAAAAGGGGCGATAGAGATAGCTCCCTTAGCCTTTATGAGAGGAAGAACCTTGAATGAGGCCTTTATCATCTTGGATGAAGCTCAAAACACAACCTCTGAGCAGATGAAAATGTTCTTGACCCGTCTTGGGCAAAATTCTAAAGCAGTTATCACCGGAGACGTGACCCAGATAGATTTGCCTGATCCTAAAAAATCAGGTCTTCTTGAGGCTATGGAAGTTCTTGAGGGTATTGAAGGTATTTCTTTTATTTACTTTACTAAGAGTGACGTAGTAAGACATCCTATCGTTCAACGAATTATAGAGGCCTATGAAAAAAAAGAACAAAAGGAGAAGAAAGGTTAAATGCTAAGCATTCTATTAAAATCTCTTTACCAGGTGATAGACCTTTTGTTAAGTGTTTATGTATGGATTATCATCGCAAGGTGTATTATCTCTTGGGTAAACCCCTATCCTTATCATCCGGTAGTAAGGTTTTTATATAGGGTAACTGAACCTGTGCTTGGGCCAGCAAGAAGGATTATCCCACCGATAGCTGGTTTAGACTTGAGCCCTATATTGGTGATTTTCTTGATTTACTTTGTTCAAAACCTGATGCAGTACTTAGTAACCAGATATCTATTTTTCTAAAATTCCTGTTATGGTGTTAGAGATAAAGGTTCATCCAGAAAAAAAGAAAGACCGTATTTCAGGTTATAAACTCCCTAATTTTTTAGAGGTAGAGCTTAAGGCCAAACCTCAAAATAACCAGGCTAACGAAGCCTTAATCCGATTTTTGAGCACAATTTTTAACATTTCAGAGAAGCAGATAAAAATTCTCAAAGGAAAAACTCAACCTAAAAAACTGGTAAACTTGGAAGGGCTTGATCTCAATCAATTTGAGATTTATGTCAAAAAAGTTTTAGACAGGGATTAAAAAAGGACCATATATGAAGCCCTTTGTTTTTTTTGACCTTGACGGAACTCTAATAGACAGTATGCCTTATCATGCTAAAGCCTGGATAGAGGCTCTGGCTGAATATGGTATAAAGTTTAAAGAAGAAGAGGTGTATCTATACGAAGGGGCTATAGAGTTTGAGATGGTCCGAGATATTTTTTTGCAAAAAGGGTTTACCATAGACAAAAATTTTTTTGAAAACCTTTTTAAAAAACAAAAGGCTATTTTTCTTAGTCGTTATGCCTCGAAAGTCAAACCTTTTCCTGAGGTTCCAGGTATTTTAGAAACCTTAAAAAAAGAAAAGAAAGGTTTAGCCCTGGTTACCAGTTCTCATGCAGAAATTTTAGAGAAAGTTTTACCTAAGAGTTTTTATTCTTATTTTTCGGTAGTACTTACAGGGGATAAAATAAAGAAAAGAAAGCCTCATCCAGATCCGTATTTAGAGGCGTTAAAGGCTTTTAATGTCTCGATAGAACAAGGTTTGGTGGTAGAAAATTCTCCTGCAGGAGTGACTTCAGCCAAAAGGGCAAATCTTTTTTGTGTAGCTATTACTACCACCTTACCTGAGGAACACCTAAGGTTGGCAGACCTGATAGTAAAAGACCATACCGAGCTTAAAGAGGTTTTGTTGAATGGGAAAGGAAAGGGTTAAAAACCACAGACCTTTGGACTATAAAGAGTATTTTGCACAATATCAGGATTTGATCCCTGATTATTCAGAGTTTTTAGAATGTTTAAAAAAACAGCATCGTCAGTATTTTTGTATAAACACCCTAAAGATAAGAACTCACGAGGAGAAGGAGCGTCTTTTAGAAATTTTAAGACAAAAAAATATTCAGTTTGAACCGGTTCAAGAGGTTCCTTTTTTTTATAGGGTGGTTAACAACGAAGAGGTTTCGTTAGGAAATTTAGAGGAGTATAGTTTAGGTTTAATCCATTCTATGACCTTAGCGAGTAGTCTTCCTGTAATAGCCCTTGATCCTAAACCAGGAGATTTAGTGCTTGATTTATGTGCTGCTCCAGGAGGGAAAACTTGTCTTATAGCCATTTTAACCCAAGATAAAGCTACCGTGGTAGCTAACGACAAAAGAGTAGACCGTTTAACCGCTTTGGTAGCCAATCTTAAACGTTTAGGGGTTGCTTCTGCCATAACTACCCGTTATCGAGGAGAACAGTTCCCCTTTGGGATTCCTTTTAATAAGGTGTTGGTCGATGCCCCTTGTTCTGGAGAAGGAAGATATAGGGTGGGTCTTGAAGGTGAAATCCTTTATCAAAAAGGATATGGCAAAACTAACCTCCAGTCTATTCAAAAAGGTTTGTTAGTAAGGGCCTTTGACCTTTTATCTCCAGGAGGGGTGTTGGTTTATAGCACCTGTACGATAAACCCAAAAGAAAACGAGGAAGTAGTAGACTATCTTTTGCGAAAAAGACAGGCTAAACTGGTAGATTGGGTTTCTCCTCTTCCTTATCATGAAGGAGTTACTGAATGGGAAGGCAAACCTTATCATCCAGACCTAAGGCTTACTAAAAGGTATTATACTCATAAAATAGATGCCGTAGGCTTTTTTGTCGCTAAAATTATCAAGTTAGTTTAGCTTATTTAACAGATACGTATAATTTAAAAATTTTCAAAATAAAGTATAATAATTCTCTATGAAATGTCCAAGATGTAAGGTCTTAGAAACCAAAGTCATAGACTCAAGGGTTATAGAAGAAGGGTATACCATAAGAAGAAGGCGAGAATGTACCAATTGTGGATACAGGTTTACTACCTATGAAAAACTTGAGTTAGATATCATGATAGTTAAAAAGGATGGAAGAAGAGAACCTTATAATCGGGAAAAGCTTATTTCAGGCATAAGAAAGGCTTGTCACAAAAGGTCTATCAGCGAAGAGGCTATCTTAAGTTTTGTAAACGAGCTTGAGCTTGACCTTATTCAAAGGGGAGAAAAAGAGGTGCCTTCTGGATATCTGGGAGAACGGGTAATGCAGGCTTTAAAGGCTTGGGATAAGGTGGCTTATATACGTTTTGCTTCAGTTTATAAGGACTTTAAAGACGTAGAAGAATTTCTAACCCAAATAAAAGAGTTGAACCATGATGAACCCTCGTGATAGGATAGTATTCCCTTTAGATGTCCCAACTATAGATGAGGCTTTAAGATGGGTAGATAGACTAAAGGACTTGGTAGGGGTCTTTAAAGTTGGTTTTGAACTTTATACAAGTTGTGGCCCCAAAGTAATAGAAGAGATAAAAAAGAGATGCGATAACAAAATCTTTTTAGATTTAAAATTAAACGACATCCCGAATACTGTACTTAGGACTATAAGGGTAGCCTCTAATTTAGGGGTTGATTGGATAACCGTTCATGCTCTTTCTGGGGTAGAAAGTTTAAAAAGCGCGGTAAGTGCCGCTTACAACAACCTAAAAATATTAGCTGTTACGGTTTTAACCTCACTTGAGAGAGCAGACCTTATGGAATTAGGCTTTAACGCTGAACTGGTAAGGGAGGTTAAAGACTTGGTTTTAAGGTTAACCAAAATTGCTTATAAAGCTGGTTGTGATGGGATAGTTTGTTCAGCCAAAGAAACATCTCAAATAAAAGAAGTCTATCCTGAATTGTTTACTGTGGTCCCGGGTATTAGGTTGGAAGGAGCAAGAAAGGATGACCAAGTAAGAGTAGTCACCCCTTATGAAGCCATCCTTTCTGGCGCAGACTATCTTGTGATAGGAAGACCTATCAGAGAAGCCTTTTCTCCTGAAAAAACATGTATAGAGATCGCCGAAGAAATAGAAAAAGCCTTAGCCCTAAAGAATCAAAACAAGGATAGCGGATAAAAATTTAATAAATTTCTATGGTTTCACTATACAATAGTTCAAAAATCTTAAAATTTCTGACACTAAAATAGGCTCCATAAAGTACAGGAAGGTATCCTGAAGTGTTTAGATAATAAAGTTTTTCAGGCTGAAGGCGTTTTAAGGTTTCGATGTTTGCAAGAAACAGATTTTTAAACTCAACCTTTCCTAAAGGTCCGTTCATCACAAAAGATGTCTGGGTGATACAACCTTTTACTAAAAGATCCTGACTAAACTCTAGAGCTTTCTTTAAGTCTAAAGCTAAATCAGTGAGTTTTTTCTTTACCTCAGCAAAGAAAGAAGTCTCTTCTCCTGTTTCGGTAAAAAGGGGCTCTCCTTCTTCGGTTGTGGTAAATCTCTCGTCCACAGCAACCAGAAAGTTTTCTTTCCCTTCTTCTCTAAGATAAACCAGCCCAAAGGGATAAAACTTTACTAACTTGGGAATATAGTCTATCTTAAAACTTCCCTCCTTGGTTAAATAAGGATTCTTGCCTTGGACCCCAAGCACAGCAAAAGGAAAAACCATCCCCTCAGACATACCAAAAAACACGGGATAATACATCGTAGCCGGAAGTATTTCTGAATAGCCAAGGGGTATGATTTCTACCCCTTCCATAAAGGAATAGTTATCAGGTTTTAGAACCTTTAAATTTTTATGTTCTTCTGGTTCAAGGATAACAGGATTTTTAAAAAGTTGAGACGGAGTAAACATTATTAACCCTCCTTTTTAGATTTTATCATCCTTCCACAGTATGTCTACCGCAGAAATATTTATTGCCCTTTGAATAATTTTTTCCCAGTTAAGCCCACTTTTTCCTTTTATTCCTATAGCATACTGAAAGTTTCCTAAGTATCGTGCGTTTATGTATAGAGGGGTGAGGTTTGCTAAAACCAGATTAGCCGTAAATCTTGAAGGAATGAAAAGTCTTTGTCCTTCATCTAACTCTACCTCGGCGCTTTTAGGAGTTATTCCTTCAAGCACGGTCCCTGGGATTAAAGGTTCTGTAAAAATGACTACCTCATCAAACCCGGCAAGTTTTAAACCGTAATACAAGGTCCAGGGTTTAAAACGGTTTAGGTGATGAGGTGGGTAGTCATTGCCCCACCATTGGTATTTTAGATAGGATTTGGCTAAATGTTTAAAAGCAAAATAAGGAGGACAGCTGATGATGGTGGCTCCCCCTTCTTCTAAAAGTTCGTAGATTTCCTTAAGAAAGGTTAAAGGGTTTTCTACATGTTCGATTACCTCAAAGGCTGTGATTACCTTATAGGGGCCTTTAAAATCTGAAGGGAGTTCTTCAAAGGTTAAGGCTTTAGCTACCCTAAGTTTGTAGTATTTTTTGGCAAGTTCAACCGCTTTTTCACTTGCATCTATTCCGTAAACCTCAAACCCTTTAGCCTTAGCAATCAACATAAAATTACCACTTGAACATTCTACGTCTAAAAGTTTACCCTTAGGTAAAACCTCTAAAATAGGAAGCAATACGTTAAACCTGGGAAGACCTTTCCATTTTTTTAGTTCTTTGTCCTCCTCTTTTTCTAATTGTTGATAATTTTTGTAAGGTGTATCTCCAAAACTTAAAAGGTCATCAATCTTTTGTTCATAGGCTATATCATAGTCCATACTTTTACGAGGATAACCAAATTGAAGTCCACAGCTTGGGCATTCAAAAATGCGGTACTGGTTTATGACCTCAAACAGGCTAAAAGGTCCGCTAAAACTACACAAGGGACAGCTTTCTGGTTTTTTATAGTTTTCTTGACAGGCTAACAGAGCATCTTTTAAAGCAAAATAAATCACTTTAGGAGGGATGCTTTCGATACAGGGGCTGTAAAACTGATGCTTAACCTTAGCCTCTGAACAGGGTTCATTAATAGCATGGATTCCACAGGGAGATTTGCAGGTTTGTCCTGTATAATTAGGTCTTACAGGAATAACTGTAGGATAAGTATTAGCCCTCAGTTTGGCTTCAATAGGACCGGTTATAAAAACTGTAGGTTTTTTAAGGCCTCCTGCTATGTGTAAAGTAGAAGTATCTGCAGTGATGACTGCGTCAGATAAGTAAACAGCAGCTATCAAATACCTGAGGTCTTTCATTAAGGCAGAAAGGTTGGCTGCTTTTATCCCGTAAACATCAAGGGTTACCTCTACTGTCAAATCTTCGTCAGGTAGACTACAAATAACAGGAACAAACTCTGTAGAGATTAGGTCTTCGATTTCCTTGAGTAGTTTAGGAGGAAGGGTTCTGTGGACAGAAGAAGCAAGATAGTGAAAAAGCAGTACCTTGTCTTTCCCAGAAACCTCTTTGAATTCTTCAAATATTTTTTTCATCTCTTCTACCACGTTTAAGTCAACCCAAACGTCAGGGGTTTCGTCTTCAGCAAAATAAAGCTTAAACTTCCATAAAAACCATTCAACCATGTTTAGGTTATCAAAGTGAGGTGAATTAACCATTTCTACTGCCTTAACCATGTAGTTAGCTTTTACCACCTCTTTTATAGGAGCAGGATGAGGTAAAAGTTTATCTATATAAGGCAGGTTTTCTAAGACTATACGAGCCCTTCCAGAAACACTTACCCAGAGTTTACTTTTTGGATAGCGTCTTTTGATTTCACGTAAAGCCACCGTAGAACAAAGCACATCCCCTATGGCACCTTGCATAAACACAAAAAGGGTTTTTTCGTTTAGGTCTTCTCCATCATAAAAAGGAGGAAGGACAGAATAGGTTTTCTCAAACTGACTTTGAAGAACTTTAGGTAAAAGAGCAAATACATCGTTAGCAAAAAGCAGCTTTTCCCCAGGTTTTAGGTTAAATTGATAACCGTTAAACTCAAAACTTAGTTTGGTTTTGGCTTGAACGGTAAGCATTATTTCCTCCAAAATAAAGATCTAATGTTTTTACTATAGCATTAGTTATCAAAAAGCATACCGTTTTAAAGACAAAAAAACCGGATTTCTTGAAAGGTTTCCTATGTAATTTATCGATAGCCTATGTGCTAAAAAGTCAAACTTTTGACAATGTATATCTTTACAGAACGTTAAAGCTTGATTTTTTGAAAATAAGGGAATAAGATACGGTATTGAGTTAAAAGATGTTGGGAGATTACCCTTACTTCATCAAGGACAGCCAAAAAGTTAACATCTCCTTCCCATCTGGGGACTATTTGCAGGTGTAGATGGTCGGGATATCCAGCTCCTGCCACTTTTCCCAAATTAAATCCAACATTAAACCCATGGGGTTTGAAGACTTCTTTCAAAATCTTGATGGCTTCTTGAGCCATTTTCATCAAAGCGGTGACCTCCTCATGGGTTAGTTGTTCGAGTTCAGCTACATGTCTTTTTGGAGCTATCAGAAGGTGCCCGGCATTATAAGGGAATTTGTTCATGATAACCAAAACAAAAGGATCTCTATAAAGTATGAGTCTTTCTTCATCAGGCAGATTCCCTTCAGGAGGGCAAAAAATACAACCAAGGTCTTTTTTACCTGATACGTATTCTCCTCTCCAGGGAGCCCACAAAATTTTTCGTTCCATATTTCCCCCTTTTCTAAAGACGAATTTAAGGGTAAAATGATAAATACCTAATCATAACACAAAATAAATGATTGTAAATTGTTAGGTTTTGATATTTATAACTTTATATGTATAAAAATATCGTTTACGGAATATTTTTAACTCTTTTGGTGGTAAGTTTTTCTTTTTTGTACATCTTTGTGAGACATATTCCGCCTAATTTAAAAGGGGTTCTTTTTTCTTTAAACAAGAAGCATCTGCTTTTTTCCTTTTTATCCTTGTTTTCTTTTCATACTTTTGATAACCTGAGGGTGTTTTTTATTTCAAGGGCTCTGGGTTTAAGATATCCTTTTTGGTATGGATATCAGGTTTCTTTGGTAAGCACCTTCGGAGCTACCATAACCCCTGCTCATTTAGGTGGTGAGGTTTTTCCTTTTTATACTTTAAGAAGGGTAGGAGGTGAGATAGCTCAGATTTTAAGTATAATTACCCTCAAAGGTTTTGCCGGTTTAATTTTCTATCTTTTGTTTTTTCCTTTTATGTTAGAAAATCTCGTAAAGCATCCTGAAAAGGGTTTAGAGCTTTTGTTGATGATAGGAAGTTTATTGGTTATTTTTGGTTTGGTTTTTATGGTAGCAAAGGCTGTTTTTAAAAAAAGGCCTCAGATTATTTCTGTTTCGTTTTTGTTTAGGCTAAAGTTTAATTTTTTTAAGTATTTACTTATTTGTAAAAAGTTCTTTAAAATCCATAAGAAGGTGTTTTTTTTAGCCATTCTTTTTAGTCTTCTTATGTACTTTTCTTTTCTTATGGTAGGGATATTTTTGGTTAAGGCTTTTCGTCAAGAAGCCCCTTTTTGGGCTTTGTTTTCAAACCAACTACCTTTACTCTATGCTATCTTTATAAGTCCTACCCCAGGAGGAAGTGGGGTAGGAGAATTAGGGGCGATAGTAGTTTTTAAAGATTTTTTAACTGTTGAGTCCATAGGGATCTTTGCCATGCTTTGGAGAATACTCAGCCAGTATCTTAGTGCTATGATAGGTGGAGTCATTTTTTTTGTGATGGGTACAAAAGACCTTTTAAATAAAAAGAACTCTCAAACAAAACATAGTTTTTTTTAAGGAATGCTAAATCTTTTAAATCCATACTGTTATTTAATAACCCTAAGAAATTTTCTTTATGATCTGGGAGTTTTTAAAAGTTTTAAGTTAGAGGTCCCGGTTATTTCGGTTGGGAATCTTTCTGTAGGGGGGAGTGGAAAAACCTCTTTGGTAAGGTATCTGGCTGAAAAGCTTTCTTGTTTAGGTAAGGTAGCCATAGTATCAAGAGGTTATAAAAGAAGATCTAAGGGTTTTCAGTTAGTTTATTTTCAAAAAAAAGTTCTTCAGCCGGTGGAAAAGGCAGGGGATGAGCCTTACTTTTTGGCTAAGGTGTTTGAGAAAAAAGGTTTGGACCTGGTGATTATCGTTGACGAAGATAGGGTAAGAGGGGCCAGAAGAGCGATCAAAGAGTTTGGTGCAAACCTTATTCTTCTTGATGACGGATTCCAACACAGAAGACTTTTTAGAGACATAGACCTTGTGCTTTTAAAAAAAGAAGACCTGAACCAAACGTTATTACCTTTTGGAAAACTAAGAGAACCTCTTTCAGGATTAAAAAGAGCTACCGCCCTTATCCTTACCTATCAAGAACTTTTTCCTTTTGATTTTGAGTTTAACCAAAAACCAGTGTTTAAGCTTTACCGAGAAAACTGGCAGGTTTTGAACCATAGGTTAGAACCTGTTCCTATTCCGGAAAAAGAGTTTATAGCCTTTTGTGGGCTTGGAGATAATATCCAGTTTTTGGATATCGTAAAACGTTTAGGTCTTAGAATAAAACGTTTTATCGCTTTTCCAGACCATTACGATTATCGAGCCTTTGAACTATCGTCTCAAGAAAACTACCTCACCACCTTAAAAGATGGGGTGAAACTTCCATGGTCTGAAAACCTCTTTTTTTTAGATTTTTCTGTAAGAGTAGAAGGTCTTCTTGAATTTATACAAAAAACATTAAAAAATAAAACCTCAATGGGGTAGATAACATGAAAAT
>NZ_JASUTP010000004.1:0-81078 GCF_030445475.1 Thermodesulfobacterium sp.
TTTGAAGTAGGGCAGGTTTCTACGAATTATATGAAAGCGGTAGTTGATTTGGTTGGTGTTATGTGTCGCAATCCCTTTTGAAGTAGGGCAGGTTTCTACGAAAAAAACAAAATAGGAGGGGGTGGCTATGAATGAGTCGCAATCCCTTTTGAAGTAGGGCAGGTTTCTACACTATACGGATTTAGATGTCCCAAGAATTTTCTACGACTGGGGTCGCAATCCCTTTTGAAGTAGGGCAGGTTTCTACAATGGTGAAAAAGACAAAAGTTGAAGTGATAATTAGGGATGGTGTCGCAATCCCTTTTGAAGTAGGGCAGGTTTCTACATAAGGGGGTTGGAGATGGAAAAGAGAGTACTAAAAGGGTCGCAATCCCTTTTGAAGTAGGGCAGGTTTCTACTTATAAGGGGGTGTGAAAATGATGGAAAAGGTAAAAGTTGTCGCAATCCCTTTTGAAGTAGGGCAGGTTTCTACTTACTGGGGATAATGCATTATGGAAACGGAAAACTAAAGTGTCGCAATCCCTTTTGAAGTAGGGCAGGTTTCTACGCCACGCCCCACGCCTCTAAATTTCCACGAAATATTCCTGTCGCAATCCCTTTTGAAGTAGGGCAGGTTTCTACATAAGGAGGTAGAAAATGTTTAAGTTGGGTGAATTCGTCGCAATCCCTTTTGAAGTAGGGCAGGTTTCTACCTACTAAAGGGATAGAGAATGGACATATCTATTTCAACTACGGTCGCAATCCCTTTTGAAGTAGGGCAGGTTTCTACAAGTTTTCGGATTCGAACCAGAGAAAGTGAGCTGGTTAGCTTGTCGCAATCCCTTTTGAAGTAGGGCAGGTTTCTACATGAAAGAAGCACAAGAGCGTGGAGAGATTTGTATTGAAGTCGCAATCCCTTTTGAAGTAGGGCAGGTTTCTACCATACCCAAACCCATGCCCTAACCTATGTCCACCCAAATGTCGCAATCCCTTTTGAAGTAGGGCAGGTTTCTACACTTACCCCTTGAAACCCTGATAAAATCTAACTTTTTTAAGTTTAGTATAAAACTAAATTTTTAAAAATGACCCTTTGAAACCCTGATGAAATCTATGCTTGACAGCCTGGGATAACAAAAATTTTTTACATAAAATCAATAACTTACAAGGATACTTTTTGGCAATTTCAATTGCAAATGAGACTCAATAAAATACCTCTAAAAACACCCTTCTCTATGTCGCATAAAATCTTATTTGTAGGGAAGGGCAAAAAATGTTTATTTGTTTACCAAATATACTTACACACACCCTTGAAAAAGTTATGCTGGCCCCTTAAAGCTCAAGATTGCCCCTGCCCTGTAGCCTATTCTCTTGTCAAAGACCTAAGATATATTAAAAACTATAATCTAAAACAAAATTTTTACAAGATAAATAGTTTAAAAATATAATTTTGAAAAGTAGGGAGGGGTTTAGAGTCTAATTTGTAATGGTTGTGATGAGCCCGCGTGGTTAAATAAAAATGTGAAAAAATAATTCCCTTGAAACTAAAGAAAAATGCCCGGGGCCGGACTCGAACCGGCACGGGGCGGAAACCCCAGTGGATTTTAAGTCCACAGCGTCTACCAATTCCGCCACCCGGGCGGAAAACCCGTATACTTTTGTAAATATTACTCTAAAAATCTGGTTTATCAAGAGGTTCTCACCTTGTTTTTTGCCAGAAAATGTTTTAAAATTTTATCGTACTTAAGCCATGTTAAAAGAACTTAGTATTAGAAATTTGGTGTTGATAGACGAAATCTCGCTTAACTTTGATAAAGGGTTTACTGTTTTTACTGGAGAAACAGGGGCAGGAAAATCTTTAGTGATAAAGGCAATAAGGCTCCTTTTAGGAGATCGGTTTAGTCAAGACTATCTGAAACCAGGGGCTAAAGAAGGAGAGGTAGAAGCCCTTATCTGGGGAGGCGATTTTCTATATCAAAGATTAAAAGACTTAGGATATCAAGAAACAGATGAGGTGCATATCCTCAGGGTTTTTTCTCCAAAAAAACAGAGAGTTTTTATTAACGGAGAACCAGCTTCTTTAACAGACCTTAGCTACCTAATCAAAGATTTAATCCTTCTTACCAGTCAGCACGAATTTTACACCCTTATTGATCCCGAAAAACAGTTAGAGCTTTTAGATGAGTTTGCTGATTCATTTAGTCTTTTGAAGGCTTATAGAGAGGCCTTAGCTCGTTATAAAGAAATTTCTTCTCAAGTTTTGGCTTTAGAAAAAAAACTTGAGGATCTCTCCGTTAAAAAAGATTTTTTACTTTTCCAGATAAAAGAGCTTGAAGACCTAAAACCCGATCCTGAGGAAGAAGAACAACTTAGAGAGGAAAGAGAAAAACTTAAAAACCTTACGTTTTTAAAAGAACAGTTAGACTTGACATCAAAAAGTTTAGAAGAGACTACCTCAAACCTTTATCAGGCTTTATCTTCTTTAGAAAAAATAAGTAGTTTGGATAGAGTTTTTAAGATTTATGCTGAAAAAACCTCAGGGTTTTATTATGAAATTAAAGAGATTTTAAGAGAAATATACACCTATTCCAGAGGGCTTCCTGAAGATAGTTCCCTTTTAGACCAAATAGAAACAAGGCTTTCTCAATACGAAAAATTAAAAAAGAAATATCAGCGAGACACCAGAGGCTTGCAAAAGTTATTAGAGGAACTCAAAAGTGAGTTAAACCTTCTTGAGTTTGGGAGAGAGGATTATGAGGATTTAAAGAAAAAGCAAGAAATAGTTTTAGAAGAAGTCTTAAGCTTAGCTAAAGATTTGTCGTTGAAAAGAAAAGAGGGATCTTTAGCCCTAACTAAATTATTAAAAGAAGAGCTAAAAGAACTTGGGATGGAAAAGGTTGAATTTTTGATAGAGGTTAACTCTAAAGCACCTGAAGGAAGTAACCTTGGTTCTTATGGGCTTGATGAGGTGAGATTTCTTTTTTCATCTAATCCAGGGATCCCTCCAAAACCTCTTGAAAAGGTAGCTTCAGGAGGAGAACTTTCTCGTATTTTTCTGGCTATTCAATCAATCATCCAGACCAAACAGACACCTAAAACAGTAATTTTTGACGAGGTAGACGTGGGTATAGGTGGGATTACCGCGAAAAAAGTAGGTGAAAAACTTAAAAAACTTTCGGAAAATACGCAGGTACTTTGTATTACCCATCTTCCTCAAATAGCAGCCATGGCAGATCATCACTTTTTGGTAGAAAAGTACTCAGATCTTGGAGAAACCAAAGCGGTGGTTAGACCTCTTGAGAAAGAAGAAAGGCTTAAAGAGATCGCAAGAATGTTAGGGCAACCTGAAAACCTTGAGTTAGCTCAGCAGTTTTTAAGGGAAAGTTCTTAGATGGGAAAGGCTCTTTTGTTATTTTCAGACGGGCTTGACAGCCTTCTTGCTGGCTTTGTTTTGAAGACTCAAGGGATAAAGGTTATACCTGTTAAATTTATTACCCCTTTTTTTGGTTGGAAATACAAAAAAAATCCTGAGATTTTTTATCAAAAGAGTTTAGAGCTGGGGTTTGAAAAAGGATTGGTTTTAGACATTACGGAAGAATATCTTCAGATTTTAAAAAAACCAAGATATGGGTATGGAGATTTTGCTAACCCTTGTTTAGACTGTAAAATTTTGATGGTTAGACTTGCTAAAACCTTACTTTCTGAACTTGGGGCTGATTTTATAGCCACTGGAGAGGTAGTAGGACAAAGGCCTATGAGCCAGAATCGACAGGCCTTAGAGACTATAGAAAGAGATGCAGAGGTAAAGGGAATACTGCTTAGACCTTTATCTGCCAAACTTTTGGAACCTACTATCCCTGAAAGGGAAGGTTTAGTAGACAGGGAAAAACTTTTAGACCTTCAAGGTAGACAAAGAAAACCACAGCTTGAGCTGGCTAAAAAATGGGGGATAAAGGAGATACCAACACCTGCTGGAGGGTGTTTATTGACAGACCCTCAGATAGGCTCAAGGGTGTTGAAAGTTTTGAAAGAAAAAAGACTTCTCACCTATAAAACCGCTCAACTTCTTTGCTTGGGAAGACATTTTTTAGAGGAAAACCTTTGGGTTATCCTTGGTAGAAACCAAGAGGAAAATCAGACAATCCAGGAGATAGTCGAAAAAGAGTTTCCTCTTTATATGCTTAGTCAAAGTTCTCCTGTTGCCTGTGTGGTTGAAGGAAATCCTCCTGTAGAGTTTATTAGAGAACTTCTATTAAAATATGCACCTAAAGCAAGAAAAAGGTTGGCTGAGGGAGAAGCCGTAGAATGTATAAAACTGTAGTGCTACTTACGGATTTTGGTATCAAAGACCATTATGTAGGGGTAGTTAAGGGAAAAATATTACAAGAACTTAATAGAAAAGGAGTGAACATAACAAGTCTTCAGTTTATAGACCTTTGTCATGAAATACCACCTCAAGATGTAAAACAAGCATCCCTTATGTTGTTTTTTTCTTATCGTTATTTTCCTGAAGGCACTGTTTTCCTCTGTGTGGTTGACCCAGGGGTAGGTACAGAAAGAAAGGCTTTAGTGGTTAAAACCGATAAATATTTTTTTGTAGGGCCTGATAACGGGATTTTTTCATTAATCTATCAGACAGAAAAGTGTATTCCCTATGAGATAGAGGTTTCTAAAGTTTTACGTCCTCCTTATAGCAAGACTTTTCATGGAAGAGATCTCTTTGCTCCGGTTGTATCTTTTTTGTTAGCAGAGGAACCGTTAGAGAGTTTTAGCCAAAAAATCTCTATGGATACTTTAGTTAAGCTTGAGTTTAAACCTCCTCAAAAAACCGAAAAGGGATTAAAATTAGCTATTTGGTATGTGGATCAGTTTGGCAACTTGATTACTAACTTTAGTCAAGAGCTACTTAAGGCAAAGAACAAGCCTTTTAAAATTTTGGTTAACCATCGGGAAGTTCCTTTGGTCAAGACCTATGGTGGGGCCAAGAAAGGGGAGTTGGTAGCTTTGTTTGGGAGTGAAGGATTGTTGGAAATAGCTATAAATCAAGGGTCAGCAAAAGAGGTTTTAGGGGAACCTGAAATAGAAATTATTTTTGAAAACGAGGGAGTTTAATTATGAAGGTGTATTTTATAGGAATTGGTGGTATAGGGATGTGTGGAGTAGCTGGACTTTTAAAACAGTCTGGGTATGAAGTTTTTGGTTCAGAAAAAGGAGAAATTTATCCTCCTGCTTCAGACATTTTAAAAAATTTAGGAATAAAGGTTCTACCTTTTGATCCAGAAAACATAGTTAAAATAAAACCTGACTGTGTGATCGTAGGAAATTCGGTAAAGGCTAACCATCCAGAGCTTTTGAAAGCCCAGAAGTTAAACCTTCCGTTGTACTCTTTCCCTCAATTTCTCGAAAAGAATTGGTTTAATGGGAAAAAAGTATTGGTGTGTGCAGGAACCCATGGGAAATCAACCACCACCGCGCTTCTAAGTTATTTAATGAAAAGAGGTGGCTATTCTCCTTCTTTTTTGGTAGGAGGGGTGTTGAGGGATGAAGAGAAAAATTTCGGTTATGGTGAAGGGGAATGGATGGTGATAGAAGGAGATGAATATCCCTCTGCCTCTTTTGATAGAGTGCCTAAGTTTTTTCATTATAAGCCCTATGCAGTTATTTTGACAAGCTTAGAATATGACCATGCAGACGTATATTCTAATCTGGAGGCTTTAAAAAAGGTTTTTATAGATATGATAGAGCTTTTACCTGAAGATGGTTTGTTGGTGTATAACGGGGATGATATAAACCTTAATGAGGTTGTTAGCAAAGCAAACCTTAAAGCTAAAGCCGTCAGTTATGGGAAAGGAGAGGCAAATGATTTTAGGTTGCTTAAAGTTGATAGTTTTTTAGATAATCAAGGGTTTATGTCTATTTTTGAGTTTAGTCAGGCTTATAAAAAAGAGGCTTTTCAAGTAAGCTTGGTAGGAGAATATAACGTGTTAAACACCTTAGGGGTGATAGCCTTGCTAAAAGGGTTAGACCTTTTTAACGAGGACATAGAAGAGGGATTAAAAACCTTCCCAGGGATAAAAAGAAGACAAGAGATAATCTATAGGGATAAAGACCTTGTGGTAGTAGATGATTTTGCTCATCATCCTACAGCCGTAAGATTAACTGTAGGTGAGCTTAAAAAAGCGATAAAGCCTGAGCTTACTGTAATATTTTTTGAACCCAGGACCAACTCAAGTAAGCGCAAAATTTTTCAACAGGATTATGTAGAAAGTTTAAGTATAGCAGATGTGGTTTACCTTAAAACACCTGCAGGTATAGAAAACGTTCCTTCAGAGGATAGAATAGACCTTGATAGGATGGTAGAAGAGATTAAACTTAAAGGTAAAAAGGCTTTTAAGCTTACTGAGGAATTTTTCTCCTATCCACGGTTTGAATGGCTAAACTATCCGGGAAAAAAGCTGGTAATATTTATGTCTAGTGCTTACATGGAAAGAGAAATAAAAGGTTTTTTAGCCCAACTCTCTTGATGACTCTAGCAGAAGTTTCTATATTTTTTACCAAAGATAGTATCGAAAAAATTAGACATCCTACCGTTGTGTCTGAATGTGAGAGAGTAGATTTTGAGTTTAAGCACAAAGTAGTTTATTACAATTCAAGATTTCTAAAAGAATTTATCTATCTTCTTAAAGATGACGAAATAATCTTTTTAGAAGAACTTTTTGGTCCGGTTTTTGACACGTTTGGGTTGACTTTTTTTACTTTTGAAAATAACTTTTATTACCTGTTCAACCTACCTATCAATCCTAACTATACGATACACGTATTTATTCAGGAAAAAGACTGGTTTAGGTTCCCATACTGGATTAATACTGAAAGGCTTGCCAGTTTAGGAAAGATGGCAGGAGAGATTTCTCATGAGCTTAAGAATCCTTTAAGTGGTATTCTTTTGTATGCCAGTATGTTAAAAGAGGAAATAGGAGAGGTTCCTACTTATCAAACATGGATCGATAGGATTATTAATCTGACCGAACGATGTAGAAACATTATCAACGGACTTTTAGCTTTTGGTAGGCCAGAGGAAGAAAAGAGAGAATGGGTAGACTTAAACCTTAGTGTTAAAAAAGTGTATGAACTACTTTCTGAGTATCCTATGTTTAAAAACGTAACTTTTACGTTTAAACTACAAAAAAACCTACCTAAGGTATATGTTAGTCAAAAGCAGATAGAACAGGTGTTTTTTAATCTTTTTATCAACGCAGCCCAGGCGATGAAAGGAAAGGGAGAAATTATTGTAGAAACCTCTGTCAAATATGATACGGTTATCATAAAGGTAAAAGACACCGGTCCAGGTATACCTCCAGAAATTATGCCTTTTATTTTTGATCCCTTTTTTACTACTAAAGAAAAAGGTGAGGCTACAGGTCTAGGCCTTTCTATTTGTTATGGTATCATTAAAAATCATGGAGGTAGGATCAATGTTTATAACCTGAAAGAAGGAGGGGCTTGTTTTGAGATCCTTTTTCCCTTACCAACCAGGGAGACCTTGAGAGAAGATGCGATATAAAGGAAGGATTTTAGTGGTAGACGATGAAATAGATATAAGAGAAGGATTGTCTATCTTTTTTCAAAAAGAAGGTTATCAGGTAGATAACGCTGAAAATAAGAAAGAAGCTCTGGAACATTTTTCTAAGAAAGAATACGATGTAGTTTTTTTGGACCTAAAACTTCCCGATGGAAATGGTTTGGACCTTTTAAAAGAGTTTTTAGAGATAAACTATGAAAGCCAGATTATCGTTATTTCTGCCTATGGTAACATAGAGACAGCTGTTTCTGCTATCAAGATGGGGGCTTTTGATTTTTTAGAAAAGCCCTTTTCAGTCTATCAGGCTAAGGTAGCGGTTGAAAAAGCTATAGAGAAAAAAAAGCTTCTCTTAGAAAACCTTTATCTTAAACTAAGCCTGAAAGAAAAAGAAGAAAAGATAAACTTTGTAGGAGAAGACCCAAAGATAAAACAAATTCTTGAAAAGGCTAAAATCATCGCTTCTACCGACTGCACCGTTCTTATTACTGGTGAGTCAGGTACAGGTAAAGGGCTTTTAGCCAAAAAAATTCACGAAATGGATTTAGTTTATAAGGGCCCTTTTGTATGCGTAGACTGCGGGGCGGTAGTGCCAACTCTTTTTGAAAGTGAGCTTTTTGGACATGCTAAAGGCGCTTTTACCGGAGCTCAGCAAGCTAAGATAGGAAAAATAGAGTTTGCTCAAGGTGGAGTGCTTTTTCTTGACGAAATAGCCAATATTCCTTTAGACCTTCAAGCCAAACTTCTAAAAGTGGTAGAGGAAAAGGAATTTTCTCCTGTAGGTAGTTTAAAGGTGATAAAAGCCAACGTAAGAATCATAGCCGCAACCAACAAAGACCTAAAAGAAGAGGTTAAAAAGGGAACTTTTAGAGAAGACCTTTACTATCGTTTAAACGTGGTAAACCTTCACTTGCCTCCTTTAAGGGAACGAAAAGGAGATATATTACTTTTGGCTAACTATTTCTTAAAATACTTTTGTGAAAAATATAAAAAGCCTATGAAAATTTTCTCTCCTAAAGTTTTATCGCTTTTTATGGATTATCACTGGCCAGGAAACATAAGGGAACTTAAAAACTTAATAGAAAGATTGGTTATTTTTTCTACCAAAGAGGAAATCACAGAAAAAGATTTGCTTTTAGCAGAATTTGAGCCTCTGGTTAAAGAAAAAAGGACAGAAGAATTAACAAAAGAATTGGTTACTTCAAATGGGGAAGAGATCGTTCCTGTAGAAGAGATAGAAAAGCAGTATATAATTAAAGTTCTTAAGCAGCTTAACTGGAACAAAAGTTTAGCCGCTAAAAAATTAGGGATAGACAGAAAAACCCTAACCCTTAAGCTTAAAAAATGGGGATATGATAAACAACTGTTTTAGGTCATTGGTTATGTGAAATATTTCTCTTAACCTTAAAAATATTTATTTTTAAACTATTTTAGTTATTATTTAAATTTTTAAAATAGGAGGAGATTTATGGAGCTTGAGATTCAGAGAGCTATTGTAAAGTATGGAATGGAGGACCTTTACGAGTACAGTGAGGTAGACACACTAATAGTAGGAGCAGGGCCTTCAGGTCTTACTTGTGCTAAATATTTAGCTGAAAAGGGCTACAAGGTAGCGGTTTATGAAAAAAGGTTGTCTTTTGGTGGTGGGATTGGTGGTGGAGGTAACATGATACCTAAGATTGTGGTTCAGGAAGAAGTATTACCTATAGTAGAAGATTTTAAAATAAAGTATCAAAAGGCAGATAAAGGATTATATGTAGTTGATCCTCCAGAACTTATAGCTAAACTGGCTACAGGAGCTTTAGATGCAGGCGCCAAATTTTTTCTTGGGGTTTATGTAGAAGATGTAATCGTTAGAGATAATCCACCTAAGGTTTGTGGGGTTTTATGGAAATGGACGGCTATAGAGATGGCAGGATTGCATGTAGACCCACTTTTTACTTCTTCAAAAGCTTTGGTTGACGCCTCTGGTCATGGGGCAGAAATAGTCCAGATCGCTGCTGAGAAAAATCCAGATTTAAACATTTTTATCAAAGGAGAAAGGTCAAACTGGAGCGAAGTCTCTGAAAGATTGGTGGTAGAACATACAGGTAAGGTGGCAGAGGGTCTATATGTTACAGGGATTGCTGTTTGTGAAATTTTTGGTTTACCAAGGATGGGACCGATTTTTGGCGGTATGCTTATGAGTGGTAAAAAAATTGCAGAGGTTATAGCAGCTGACCTCTCTAAAAAAACATAAAATTTCAAGGAGATACAAATACAAAATATACGATAAATATACATAGGGGGTTCGATGCCCCCTAAGTTTTTATCAATCTGATTGTTGTGTTAAGCTTTCTTTTAAGGTTTTAGCTATTTTTAGGTTAAACCCAGGAAGTTTGGCGATTTTTTCTAAATGAGCTTGTCTTAAGTCTTCTAAACTTTTAAAATTCGAAAGGAGAATTTCTTTACGTTTAGGTCCTATCCCTTTGATTTTATCTAAATAGCCTGATAAATCTTGTTCTCGTTTTTTCTTTTCAGCAAAGGTTTGGGCAAACCTGTGGGCTTCTTCCATTACCCTTCCGATAAAATGAAAAACCTCTTTATACTTAGGTAAAAACACAGGATTTTTCCTCCCCGGGATATAAACTTTTTCTGGTTGTCTCTTTTTGTTTTTAGCTACAGCTCTTACTTCTAAGTCTGTTATGTTAAGGTCTTCGAGCACCCTTAAAGCAGTTTCTAAGTGGCCTTTTCCTCCATCTATCAAAAATAGGTCTGGTAGAGTCCCTTCTTCTAACCCTCGTTTTAATCTTCTGTATAAAACTTCATAAAGCATTGAATAGTCATCTCTACCGGCTTCTTTGATATTATACCTTCGATAAAAACTTTTATCTGGCTCTCCTTCAAAAAAACATACGGTTGCCCCAACTTTAGCTTCTCCATAAAACTGCGAAAGGTCTATAGCTTCTATTCGTTGAGGTTCCTTAGAAAGCTTTAGAACTTTTTTAATCTCTTCTGAAAGGCCTGCATACCATGGTTTCTCTCTTCTTTTTTCTGAAAGGATATATTCCTGCAAATTTTTAAAGGCAATTTGCTTTAAGACAACAAATTCTTCTGAATCAGGATGTATTAACAGTTTTATCTTATATCCTGCATTTTCTGTTAAGATTTCTTCTAAGCTTTCTATTTCCTCTATTTCTTGTGGGAGATAAATTTCTGGAGGGATAATCTTTCCGTCAAGATAAAACTGGAGTAAAACTTCTTTTAAGGCTGAACCTTCAAGAGGGGTTTTAACATCAAAGGTCTGAAACCCATATAGATAACCATGTCTGATAAAAAGGACGATAAAGTATTCTTTGTTTTCTGTTTTTTGGTTTAACCAAAAGTCTAAGTCTACAGGTTCTTGCAAGACAACAGCTTGCTTTTCCAAAATGTTTTCAAGGTCTTTTAATCTATCTCTTAAAAAGGCTGCTCTTTCAAATTCTAAGTTTTCGGCAAGTCTTTCTATTTCTTCCCGTATCTTTATAGCTAGCTTTTTCCCTCCCCCTTGAAAGAATTCTATCACTCCGTTTACTAATTTTTGATATTCTTCCCTAGAAATAGGTTTAACACAAGGAGCCAAACATTTTTTGATTTGATAGTACACACAGGGAGTTTTTCTCCTTTTCATTTCTGAGAGACTGCATTTTCTTAGGGGAAAGATATTAGAAAGAAGCTTTAATACCTCTCTTAGCCCACGAGTAGAGGTAAAGGGTCCAAAATACAGGGCTTTATCTCCCTTTTTTCTCCTCCGAACAATCTGTAAAGAGGGATATTCTTCTTGTAAACCCAACCTTAAAAGAGGATAATTTTTATCATCCTTTAAAAGGACGTTATATTTAGGGCGGTATTTTTTGATAAAATTAGCTTCAAGTAAAAGAGCTTCTTTTTCTGTTTGAGTAAGGAAATATTCTAAATTTTCGGCAGTTTCTACTAACCGTTGAATTTTAGGAGAAAGAAGAGGCCCTTTTACGTAGTAAAATAACCTGTTTTTTAGGTTTTTAGCTTTTCCTACGTAAAGGACCTCTCCTTTTTCACCTTTAAAAAGATAGACCCCTGGAGATTCCGGGATTTCTTTCAGGTTTATCTTTAGCATTTTTCATGTTAAAGTTCTACTCCTTCTTCGGTATACTTAGCCACTAAATCTCCAACCTCAGTAGTAGAATAACCCATCTGTCCAGCAGCCATACTTTTTAAATGGTCCCTACACACCTTAATAACTGCATTTTCTATGGCTTTGGCCGCTTCTTCTTCTCCAAGGTGTTCTAACATCATCATACCTGCACAAATGGCAGCCAAGGGGTTAATTACGTTTTTTCCTGTATATTTAGGGGCAGAACCACCGATGGGCTCGAACATAGAAACTCCGTTTGGGTTGATGTTTCCTCCAGCAGCAATACCCATACCACCTTGTATCATAGCTCCAAGGTCGGTAATGATATCACCAAACATGTTATCTGTAACGATTACGTCAAACCATTCAGGATTTTTTACAAACCACATACAGGTGGCATCTACATGGGCATAGTCTTTTTCTATGTCAGGATATTCCTGTCCTACCTCTTGGAATACTCTATACCACAGGTCAAAGGCATAGGTTAAAACATTGGTTTTTCCCACCAAAGTAACCTTTTTCTTTTTGTTCCTTTTTCTACAATATTCAAAGGCAAACCTGATGCACCTTTCTACCCCATATCTGGTGTTTATAGATTCCTGTATAGCCACTTCATAGGGAGTACCTTTTCTTAAAAAGCCACCTCCTCCTGCATAAAGTCCCTCTGTATTTTCTCTAATTACTACAAAATCTATGTCCTCTGGACCTTTGTCTTTTATAGGAGTCCAAACTCCTGGATAAAGTTTTACCGGTCTAAGGTTGATATACTGGTCAAGCTCAAACCTGATCCTTAATAAAATCTCTTTCTCAAGAATTCCAGGTTTCACCTCAGGATGACCTATTGCTCCTAAGTAAATAGCATCATGTTTTTTAAGCTCTTCAATCCCACCTTCCGGTATAGTTTCTCCGGTTTTAAGATATCTTTCCCCTCCCCAGTCAAAGAAGGTCCAATTAAATTTTATGTTAAACCTCCTGCCTGCAGCTTCTAAAACTTTTATACCCTCTCTTATGACCTCAGGGCCTGTTCCATCTCCAGGAATGACGGCTATTTTGTAAACCTTTTTTACTTCTTGTACTTCTTGTACTTCTTGAGAAGCTTGTTTTTTCCTTTTACAAGTTCCGCTTTTTTTAGACATTTTAACTCCCTCCTTACTATGCGCTTTTGAATAATTTTACTTTAGTATAAACCAATCTTCTACTTTACCAAGTCCACGGACTGAATTGCCCACATAAATTTCTGAAAAGTTTTTTAGGGTTTCAAGAGAGATTTCTTGTTCTAAGGCTATTTTCTTTTTAACCAAAAATTTTCTCAGAACTCCATCAAGAAGTTTTAATTTTAAAGGTGGAGTATAGAGTTTCCCCTCTTTTTTGACGAAAAAGTTAGAAAAAGATCCTTCGAGAATTTTACCGTTTTCATCAAAAAACACTACTTCATCGAATCCTAACTGTTTTACTTTTTGCAGGGCTTTTTCTAAGGGAGATCTTACGGTAGTTTTGTGATAGAAAAGATTAGATAAATCAAAATCTCGCTTCATAAAGGCTATTTTTAGTCCTTTTTTCCAACCCTCATAAGGAAGAAGAGATATCTCTACCTTCCCTTCAGGATAAAGAAGGAGCCTTACTTTATATTTTTTTTGGTCAGGTATTTGAGTTTCGATGAAGCTTTGGAAACTGGAAAAATTCTGTAAAACCTTGGGCAGGTTAAACCTGAAATATTTGGCAGAAAACATCAACCTTTGATAGTGGAGTTTTAGGAGAGGATTAAGGGTATTAGGCTTAAACCAGAAGGTTTCTATCAGTTGAAAATAAGGCAAGGGATTTAAAAAGAATTTAGCTTTGAGCAAACACTCCTCATATTCTTCATCAGATTTGCTATCCCAAACCACTCCACTTCCAATACCTGCTTCTCCAAGATAACTTTCTAAATCTTTTTTAGTGAATACCAAGGTTCTTATCCCCACGTTAAATAGAAAATTATGGTTTGGGTCTATATACCCTATCGCTCCTGTGTAAACTCCTCTGGGTTCTTTTTCAACCTCAGCGATAATTTCCATCGCCCTTATCTTAGGTGCTCCGGTAACTGAACCGCAGGGGAAAAGCGCTTTGAAAATTTCAAACAAATTTTCGGTGAAAAGTTTTCCCTTTACAGAAGAGGTCATCTGATGAAGGGTAGGGTAGGTTTCTATGTTAAAAAGCTGGGTTACCCAAACCTCCCCTGGTACACAAACCCTTCCTAAATCATTTCTTAAAAGGTCTACTATCATTACGTTTTCTGCCCGATTTTTTTCATCCAAAAAAAGTTCTCTTTTTCTCTTTTGGTCTAAAACGAAAACCGGAGCTCTTTTAATCGTTCCTTTCATCGGAGAGGTTGATAAAAAATATCCCTCTTTTTTGAGAAAAAGTTCTGGAGATAAAGAGGCTATCGAGAAATTTTCTTCTTCTAAATAAAAACTGTACTTACAGCGCTGAGAAAAGAGGAGCTGAAAAAATAAGTCTGATGGATGTCCTTTTAAACAAAACTTGACCTTAAAAGTATAGTTAACCTGATAAACATCCCCAGAAGCTATATAGTCTTTTATTTTTTTTATGTCCTCCTGGTAGGTTTCTTTAGATATAGAAAAACTAAGATTTTCGATCGACAGAAAATTTTCTGTTTTAGCTAATTCAAGGGGATTAATAAAAAATTTTTGTGGAGGAGGGTAGATTCCAAAATAACCAAGTGGCAAGTTAGGTTTTTTGAAAAACTTGTTAAGTCTTTTTTCTAATAAGTATCCTGTTTCATAACATAAGAAACCACAGGCATAAAAACCTTTTTTTATAAAATTTTGAAGGTTTTTGAAAAAAAGAGATAGAGCAGAGGGATCATCTAATTTAATGACTTCTATAGGGTTTTCAAAAGATAAAACCTGATAGGGAATTTTATCTGCTTTAACCCAAATAAATCTCATCATTCAGGATTTTTGGTATAGGCAAGGATCAAACAGAGCAATAATAGAACTACAGAGATTATTAAAAACATGGGAATAGAAAGAAGGCTTTCTAAAAGAGAACTTTCAAGAAGATAACCGATCACATAGAAGGTTACCAAAAGGGTTTCTAACAATAAAAAATTTCTTAAAAAGTCTGTCAGCCTTCTTCTAAACACCCATTTTTTCTTAAGGTCAACTTTAAGGTCTTTTAATAGTTGAACCTTTTCTTCTGCTAAGTTTAGTTCTGAAAACATCAATGGTAAAATTTGTGAGATATCCCTTTTTTTGGTTTTTTCTAAGTTTTTTTCGATTAAATCCTTTAGGGATTTTAATTCTTTTCCAAAAATCATATCCTCTTCTTTATAAGGATACTTTACCCAAAAGTTCGCAAGAACTTCGTATTGTTTTTTTAACTCAGTTATTTTATGGTCTATTTCTTTTACTTTGTTATAAACCAAAGCCTGTAATTCAAGGGTAAGGTCAAGTGCTCGGTCTGAGGCTTTATCTATTGCTCCCATACCTCTGTGATAAATGTCATAAGCTAAGGTTTTAAGTAATTCTTCGTATTCTATGATTTCATCCTTGCTCATAACGTGTTTTAACCGATGAAACAGGTCTTCAGCTTCTTTAAGCCTCTGTAAGGCATTTTCTCTTTTCTCAAGGATTCGTTTTTCTATAAAATTTTCTAACTCTTCCTGATCTCTAATAAACAGAGGTTTGGTAAAAGCCCAGAAAATAAGAAGGGGATGCCCAAAATAACCCATAAACTTTTCAATAGGTTCATCATTTAAATAATCTAAAACCCTTAATCTGAAGAAAACAGGTAAAAAGGTTTTATCTAACTCAAAAGCCCTTTGATATAGGTCTTTGGCTGTTAGGTCATTTCCTTGATATTCGTAGATATATCCTTTTAAAAAAATTAGATAACTTTTGATAAAATTAGAGGTATTTTGACTTAGAGCGGTTTCAAGAAAGTATAGAGCCCTATCCCATCTATTTTTTAACAGGTTTACAAAAGTCAACCCTATACAGGCCTTTAAATCACTTTCTTCTTCAAGAAATCGACTTTCAGCAACGTTTAAATCCCCTTTTATGAGAGCATCCAAACCTATCCCGATGTTTCCACCTCTTACAGGGGTTTCTATCGAAATTTTTAACTGAGACCAGGAAGTTAACCCTTCTCCTCGGTAAAAAACTATCTTTAAGAATTCAGGTAAAAGATAAAAGTGCCTTATATGAAAATAATTTGGTTTTTCCTCTATCAAGCCCTGCCAGATGATTTGAGCAATCTCTGAAAAAGGAAGGTCTAAGGCTTGTTCTAACACCGATCTTGGTTGAGGTTCTAAAAGACCAGGACATTTGTGGTAAGGATGATGGGTGCTTTCACAGAAAAAACATGTTGGATTTGGTCCGGTAAAAAAGAAGTCTTTATAAAAAAAACTAATTTTAGGGTCAACAGTAGCAGGCAGCATTAGCTCCTTCCAGTTGTCTAACCAGTCCTGGACCTTATAAAAAAGGTTTACTCCTTCAAACTCCTGTAAAACCTCTCTTTTTAGGTTTTCTTGAAAATAGACTTTTCCTGCCCTTACATATCGAGGCTTTTCTGAAAAGTCCCTTTCTTTTGAGAGGATTACATAAAACGGTAAAGGGGAAGAACCTAAAAATTTTTTAAATCGCTCTTTCAGGTTGTAAAGGATCTCGTTGAGATAAACCAGGTTTTTAGGGGGAACTTGGTAAAGGTTAGAAGATATCTCTTTGTATGTCTTTTTTAAAAACTCTTCTACGTGATAATCTACCTCTTGAGAAGAGGTTTTAAACAAAAAATGTTTTAATTTGGGGATTTCAACGACCTTAAGAAACATGTTTTAATTGTTTGTAAATTAAGATAAAAAGTCCTAAGGTTATGGCTATATCGGCTATGTTAAAAGCAGGCCAATGAAAATTTTTTACATAAAGGTCTATAAAATCGAAAACTGCCCCAAACACCAATCGGTCTAAAAGGTTGCTAACCCCTCCCCCAAAGATCAACCCTAATCCGATGATCTCCGTCTTGGTTTCAGGTTTATAAGCTTTATGTTTAGCCCAAAAAAATATCAGTGCAAGGAGGATTAGGTTTAGAAAAATCAACCCTAAGGTTCCTAAAAAGCTGTCTTTAGCAAATAGGCCAAAAGCTACTCCTTTATTCCAAACCTTAACCAGGTTAATCCCAGGTAAAACTTGCCAAACATCTTGATTTCCTGGATAGATTAAGTTTATAAACCAAAATTTGGTTAACCTGTCTAATAAAAAAACTATATTAGCCCATATCCAAAAGGTTTTCATTTAACCGCTCACCACTTGATAACATCTTTCACAAAGCTCAGGGTTAGGGAGAGTGCCAACTTCAGGTTTTCTTTGCCAGCACCTTTCACATTTTTTATATTCGGTAGGCTTCACTAAAATCTTAAGCCCTGATATCTCTTCAGAAACAAAAGTTTGAGGTTCAGATACTGGGTCTAATGTTTTTATCAATTCAAATTTAGCTACCATCAAAAAATATTCCCAAAAAGAGCTATCTTTTAAAAGATCCTTTATATCTTCCGGAGCCTCTACATAGACTTCAGCTTCTAAAAAGGTGTTGATAACTTTGTGGTCCTTTCTGGCTATCTCTAAGGCTTTTAGAAATTCTTGTCTAAGGCTAAGTATGGTTTCCCATCTCTTAACCTCATCTTGCGAAAGATCAAACCTGTAATCAGGAAATTCGGTAAGAAAAACCGAGATTTCTTCTTTAGGATAAGGAAGGTTTTGCCAGATGTCTTCTGCGGTAAAAGAAAAGATGGGAGCTATAAGTTTAACTATAGAATCTAACGCATAGTAAAAAACCGTTTGAGTAGCCCTACGTTTGAAACTTTCTCGGGGTTCACAATAAAGATAATCCCGGTTGATATCTATAATTAAGGAGGAAAGTTCAACTACACAAAAACGATAAATTTCATGATAGACTACATGAAATTCAAAGTCCTCATAGCCTTTTTTTACCTTTTCTATCAGCCTGCTTAGTCTATAGAGAATGTATTTTTCGAAGGGTGGAAGTTTTTCAAAAGGTACCAAGTCTTTTTTAGGGTCAAAGTCATAAAGATTACCTATCAAAAACCTGCAGGTATTTCTAACCTTACGATAAGCTTCAACCAACCTTGAAAGGATTTCTTTAGAGATTTTTATGTCATCCCGGTAGTCTTCAGCCGATACCCAAAGCCTTAAAATTTCTGCTCCATGTTGTTTGATTAAATCTTGGGGATGAATGACGTTCCCCAAGCTTTTAGACATTTTCCTTCCCTGTCCGTCTACCACAAACCCGTGAGTAAGTAATGCTTTGTAAGGAGGAACCCCCCTTGTTCCTACCGAGCAGAGAAGGGAACTATGAAACCAACCTCTATGTTGGTCTGATCCTTCTAAATATAAGTCTGCAGGGAAAGAAAGTTCTTCTCTCTTTTCAAGCACTGCTGCAAAAGAAACCCCTGAATCAAACCAGACGTCTAAAATATCCTTTTCCTTAGAAAACCGGTTATGACCACAATTAGGACATACTGTCCCTTCTGGTAAAAGCTCTTCTGCTGGTTTTACAAACCAGGGGTCACAACCCTCTTTTTCAAAGATTTCTATAACTTTTTCATAATACTTAAAATCTTTTAAAATCTCTCCACAGTTTTCACACTTAAAAACGGTAATCGGGACACCCCATACCCTTTGTCTGGATATACACCAATCGGGTCTATTTTCTAACATGCTGTAAAGACGGTTTTTTCCCCAGGAAGGAATAAATTTGACTTTTTCTACCGCTTGTAAAGCTTTCTCCCTTAAACCCTTTAATTCCATAGAGATAAACCACTGGTCTTCAGCCCTAAAAATAACCGGTTTTTTACACCTCCAGCAAAAAGGATAACTGTGTTCTATCTTATCTGAGGAAAGTAGATGCCCTTTTTGTTTTAAAATTTCTAAAATTTTTTCGTTAGCCTGATAGATAGAAAGTCCACCAACTAAGTCTACATCCTTGTAAAATTTACCTTCCTGGTCAACAGGCACATAAACTTCTAATCCATATTTAAGCCCTACCTGATAGTCCTCTTCTCCATGTCCAGGGGCGATATGCACTATCCCTGTTCCGGCTTCTAAACTCACAAAATCAGCCAAGATGACAAGGCTTTCTCTGCTATAAAAGGGATGAAGAGCTTTTTTGCCTTCTAAAGTTTTGGGGTCTATCTTAGCAACGATTTTGGGTAAATCCTTGTTAAGTTCAGCACAAAGACCTGAAACACGGCCTTCAGCTACTAAATAATATTCTCCTTCCCACTCTACCAGTAAATACTCAAATTCAGGGTTTAAGGCTAAAGCTAAGTTTGCAGGCAATGTCCACGGAGTAGTGGTCCAGATTAATACATAAGCCGGTTTGTCTAAGGTCACCTGATATTCTTTAGAGATAAATTCTTTAAGGTCTTCGGTAAAGGGAAATTTTACAAAAATAGAATAAGACTTATGTGGTCCATACTCTACCTCAGCCTCTGCCAAGGCAGTTACACAGGTTGGACACCAAAAAACAGGCTTTTTTTTCCTATAAACCTGGCCTGATTCTAAAAACCTTAAAAATTCTCTGGCAATTGTAGCTTCATACCTGTAATCCATCGTAAGATAAGGCTTATCCCAAAAAGCAAAGACCCCAAGCCTTTTAAACTCCTCTCGCTGTATGTTTATGTACCTTTCTGCATATTTTCTACAGGCCTCTCTTATTGTGAGAGGGGGGAGTTCTCCTCTTTTTACCCCTAATTCTTGTTCTGTTTTCAATTCAATAGGTAACCCATGGCAATCCCATCCTGGTACAAAGGGTACTTTGTATCCAGCCATCATTTTACTTTTTACGATAATATCTTTTAAGATTTTGTTTAAGGCTGTACCTAAATGTATGTGCCCGTTAGCATAAGGAGGCCCATCATGAAGGATGTATAAAGGAGCATTTTTTCTTTTTTCAAGCATTTTTTCGTAGATTTTTTCTTTTTCCCAAAACTCTAAAAATTTAGGTTCTCTTTCTACAAGATTAGCCTTCATCGGAAAGTCAGTTTGAGGAAGATTAAGGGTGTCTTTCCAATCCATAATGAAAGCCTCCTTTTAAGTAAACTGTCTGTTTAATTTTAACATAACTTACAAAAAGCACTATTGTTTTTGATTATTATTAAAAAAGTAAGCTTATTGAAAAAAGTAACCATTATTAGGAGTAGGGATTTAAGGGAAAAGTTAATGTGGTATAATTATAAACTTGAAAGTTTAAATTTTGGGTAGGCGTTAAAGAATATTAAGGAAGGTTAGGATGATTTTTCTTGATAGCTTTGATGTGGTAGTCATAGGAGCAGGACATGCAGGAATAGAGGCTTGTTTAGCCTCTGCAAGAATGGGGTGTAAAACTCTTCTTCTTACCATCAATCTTGAAAGAATAGGGGCTATGAGTTGTAATCCTTCTATAGGGGGCATAGGTAAAGGTCACTTGGTAAAAGAGATAGACGCTCTTGGTGGGGAGATGGCTTTAGCTATAGACGAGACAGGTATTCAGTTTAGAAAACTTAACACCAAGAAAGGACCTGCGGTAAGGGCTACCAGAGCTCAGGCCGATAGGTTTAGATATCAAGAGAGGATGAAAAAAAGGTTAGAAAGGGTACCTAACCTTTTTATCAAACAGGGATTGGTTACTCAAATTTTGGTAAAAGATAAAAGGGTAATAGGGGTTAGGACTAAAGCAGGAGAAGAGTTTGGGGCTAAAGCTGTGGTAATAGCCCCAGGAACTTTTTTTCATGGACTTATACATATAGGGCTTGAAAGTTTTCCAGCAGGAAGGCTTGGAGACCCCCCTTCTAACAAACTGGCAGAAAATCTCAAAGAACTGGGTTTTGAGCTTGGCAGGTTTAAAACCGGAACTTGTCCCAGGCTTGATGCTCGTACTATAGATTATACTAAAATGGAAATCCAATGGGGAGATTTCCCCCCACCTCTTTTCTCTTTTAAAAACGTAGGAAAACGACCTCCTCTTCCTCAAGTACCATGTTTTATAACCTATACCACAGAGGAGACCCATAAGATTATCAAAGGTGCTTTAGATAGGTCTCCCCTTTTTACAGGAAAAATTAAAGGGAGAGGGGTTAGGTATTGTCCTTCGATAGAAGATAAAGTCTTCCGTTTCCCAGACAAAGAGAGACATCAAGTTTTTATCGAACCTGAAGGTCTTGATACCGTTGAGGTTTATCCTAACGGGATAAGCACCAGCCTTCCTATAGACGTTCAATGGAAGATGGTAAGAAGTATTCCTGGTTTGGAAAAGGCTGAGATATTAAGGCCAGGCTATGGTATAGAACACGATTTTGTGTTTCCAACTCAACTTAAACCCTCTTTAGAAACCAAACTCATCTCAGGATTGTTTTTAGCTGGCCAAATTAACGGAACCACAGGTTATGAAGAAGCTGCAGCTCAAGGACTTATAGCAGGTATAAATGCAGCTCTTTACGTAAAGGAAGAAGAACCTTTTATTCTGGACCGCTCAGAAGCTTATATCGGAGTCTTGATAGATGATTTAGTAACCAAAGGGGTAGATGAACCTTATCGAATGTTTACTTCAAGGGCAGAATATAGGTTATTACTAAGGGAAGATAACGCTGACCTTAGGCTTACGGAAAAGGCAAAAAAGTTAGGTTTAATCGATGAAGAAAGGTGGTTGAGATACCTCGATAAAAAGGAAAAAATAAAAACTTTACAAACACTTCTTCAAGAGATTAGGATCTCTCCTGATTTAATAAACGGTTACCTTCAAAGTAAAGGAATAACTCCTATCAAACAAACTACCAAGGCTTACGACCTTTTAAGAAGACCAGAAATAGAGATAGAGGACCTTGTAGAATTCCTCCCAGAATTAAAAAGGTTTGACCAAGAAGTTCTCTTAGAGGTGGAAACAGAAATAAAATATAGTGGATATATAGAAAGACAACTCAAAGAGGTAGAAAAATTTAAACGCCTTGAAAACATAAAACTACCAGAAGACCTAAACTATTACGAAATCCCAGGCCTTACCAACGAGGTTCGTGAAAAGTTTAGTAAGATAAGGCCTACTTCTTTGGGTCAGGCCCTAAGAATTCCAGGAGCTACCCCTGCAGCTATTTCAGCGATACAAGTATATCTAAAGAAAAAGTGTTAGACCTTTCTATCCCAAGACCAATCTTAAAGATCATCAAGCGTTTAAAACAAAAGGGATATACTACCTATCTGGTAGGGGGGTGTGTAAGGGATCTACTTTTGGGATTAGAGCCTAAGGATTATGATATCGGAACTACCGCCACTCCCCAAAAGGTGGTCTCTCTTTTCCCTAAAAGGGCTTTTATCATAGGAAGAAGGTTTCCGATAGTTCATGTCTATATAACCAAAGATCAGTACGTCGAAGTTAGTACTTTCAGAGGTAAAGAAGAATATGACGGTAAAGTGAAGGAAAACTACGGAACCCCAGAAGAAGATGCTTTAAGAAGAGACTTAACCATAAATGCCCTTTTCTATGATGTTTTTTCAAAAGAGATCATAGATTATGTCGGAGGATTAGAGGACCTCAAAAAAGGGATAATAAGAGTGATAGGAGACCCTGATCAAAGATTTTTAAACGATCCTGTTCGTATGCTGAGAGCTATAAGACATGCATCAAGGTTAAAATTTTATATAGAACCTTCAACTTGGGAAGCAATTATCAGAAACGCTCATCTTATTAAAAAGGTAGTTTGGGAAAGATTGAGGGATGAAATTTTAAAAGACCTTATGGGTTTTTGGGTGCTGGACTGGTTTAGACTTCTACAAAAGTCTGGGTTACTTTATCAGATATATCCTTTTTATCTAAAAATGGTCGAAGAAAAATCCTTAGATGAAAATTTTCTTAGGCTTGTTTTAACCAAGCTTTCTCAAGACCAGGGCTTGACTGTGGAAGAACGTATTTGCCTTTTTGCTTATGTTTTTTTACCGTTAATAGGTAAGCCGTACGTTCCTTTACCTTTTCAACCGGTGCCTGTGTTCGAAAGAAAGGAATTATTACGTTTGTTTTTCTCTTTGTTTTTTACGTTTAGGTTTAATCGAAGGTTGTTTGAACGGTCTATGGATTTATTAAGAGATGTTTATAAAGGCCTTTATTTTGCTCAAAAAAAGCAACCTATCCCTAAAAAAATACGAAAAAAAACTTATTTTCATCAAATTCTAAAATTAGTAAGTATTTTACAAGATATTTTGAATTAACCCTATTCTAATTCTTCTCTTAACCTTGCCTTTTTTTTCTGATATTTTTT
This sequence comes from Thermodesulfobacterium sp., assembly GCF_030445475.1. Lineage (NCBI taxonomy): Bacteria > Pseudomonadati > Thermodesulfobacteriota > Thermodesulfobacteria > Thermodesulfobacteriales > Thermodesulfobacteriaceae > Thermodesulfobacterium > Thermodesulfobacterium sp. The sequence continues at coordinate 22,984 of NZ_JASUTP010000004.1, forward strand.
CCAGGGTTTTTCTTTCTTCTTTCCACGAGTAAGCTTTCTAAAAGGCAAGTCTTGGTCAGATTGGTAAATGTCTTCTGTAAAACCAGATTGATTAAAAGGGAGGATAGGGGCAGGCCTTTCAGCAGGTTTTTCTTGAGGTAAGTATTTACGTATGAACTTTTGATCAATAGGAGGTCCTTTTAAGAAGGTATAGTGAAGGTAAGAGAGTAACAAAACCTTTTCTCCAAACTGGTAAATTTCAAGGTCTTCAAAAAATTTATAAGGTAAAACCTCTATCAACAGTGCACCCTTAGCTTTAGCCCAATTTTCTGCCAATTCTTTTTCAGTAAACACAGGAAAAAGCCCTTCCCTGGGGCTCCATTTTTCATCTAAACACAACTTATACCACAACCTTGGCTTGACAAATGTCCAAAGTTTTTTAAAATTATAAACTTGGGTTAAATTTATCTTAAAAGGAGGGGTGAATTTTTTCTCTTTAGGCTTTACTAAGTTTAAAGGTTCTGAAAATTCAAAAAAATCTCTATAATAATAAGAAAATAGTTGCTTTAATATGTTTAAGTTTAGTTTTTTAAATTTTTTAGTAAAATTTAGAGCTTGAAAAATTTCTTTTATTTTGAAAAATTCATTATTATCAGGAATAAGACCAAACTCATCGGGATGATAGCTGAGCATGTAGATTAAAGTTTTTAATAAAAGTGGATCATGCATGGTTGAAGATAAAAGTTTAATAATTATTTTTTGTTTATACTTTAAAAATTAAATTTAACAAAACAATTTAAAAAGAAAAGGGGTGGTTGAAGTAAATGGCACAAAAGGACCTTAACGAAAAGATTTTAGAGTTAGGGAAAGCAGGGCAGCTTACTTATGAAATGTTAAACAAGATTTTACCTGAAGAGTATAACGACCCTGATAAGATTGAAGAGATTTTTGACCTTCTTGAGAGTTATGGGATAGAGTTAAAAGACATGGATCCTTACGAAAGAGAAGAGTATATAGAAAAGAAAGTCCATGATAAGATTAGAGAGCTTTCTACTTTTGCCGAAGGAGAATTGACTGAAGAAGAAACTATCTCAGAGCCAGGTTCAGAGGAGCTATTATCTCTTTATCTTAAAGAGATGGGTAAGTATGACCTTTTAACCCCAGAAAGAGAGGAGGAGTTGTCAAGAGAGATAAGAGAGGGGTTTGATAATATATTAAAGATTATAAGAGAAACTCAGATAGACTGTAAAGAGATTTTAGAGGTAAAAGCGGTGGTTCAGGAATGGGAGCGAAGAGACCCTAATCTTAAACCTAAAAAGACTTACGTTAACTATCTGGAAAAGGTTGTTAAGGAATTAGAAGAACGATATATAAAAAATAAGAAACACAAGGTAGAGCCTAAAGGTATAAAAGAGTTTTGTACTGAAATAAAGAAGAACATCGCTCGTATAGAAAAGGCTAAAGATGAGATGGTAAAAGCTAATCTTAGGTTGGTAGTATCTATAGCTAAAAAGTATGTAAGACAGGGGTTGTCTTTGGCTGACCTTATTCAGGAAGGAAACCTTGGTTTGATGAGGGCAGTCTATCGTTTTGATTATAGAAAAGGTAATAAGTTTAGCACTTATGCTTCTTGGTGGATAAGGCAGTCTATCACTAGAGCTATTCTTGATAAGACAAGAACTATAAGGCTTCCAGTACATTTTTTAGAGCTGAGAAACTATGTTTTTAAGGTTTTTTATGAGCTTTCTAAAGAGTTAGGAAGGGAGCCCACTCCTGAAGAGCTTTCTCAAAGAACTGGAGTACCTTATGAAAAAATTTTGGTAATTTTTGAAACCTCAAAAGAACCTGTCTCGTTAGAAACTCCGATTGGAGATGAAGACAGCACCTTAGGGAATTTTATAGAAAATAAAAAAAGCCCATCTCCTTATGATACAGCCAGAAAAAAGGATATTTCAGAGAAAATAAAAAGGTTTTTAGCCACCCTTTCTCCTAGAGAAGAAAAAATTATTCGCATGAGGTTTGGTCTTGGAGAATATGAGGGATATACTTTAGAAGAGATAGGGTATATGTTTAAGGTCTCAAGGGAAAGGATTAGACAGATAGAGAAAAAAGCCCTTTATAAAATGAGGCAGCTTGCTCAAAAAGAAAAATTTGACATCAGAGATTAAAAAGACTTGGTTGCTTAGGTTTAGGCGGTTTTGGCTTAAAGGTTTTGAGAGGGATCCCTTTAAAGAACGGTGATAACCCTTGGGTTAGACAAAAATTATAGACTTTTCTTTCTTTTACCCCAGAAAAATAAAATTCTCGCTTAGCCCTAGTTAGGGCAACGTAAACCAATCTTTTTTCTTCATCTTCGTCTGTGTCCTTAAAAATTGTAAGGGGAATAAGCCCTTGCTCTGCGCCCACTAAAATAACTACTTCAGCTTCAAGCCCTTTTGAGGCATGTATAGAGAGAAAGTTAATCCCTTCACGGTCTGTATTTATAAAGTCAGAAGGTTGAGCGCTGATAAGATAGCCTAAAAATTTTTCTTTATCTTGGTTCGAAAGTTCCCAAAGATTTTCTAAATAAGTTTTCACCTTAGAAGGTGCCTTTTTTATCAGATCGGCTATAGAAAATGCCGAAGATTGAGCCTCGTAAATAAACTCCTGTAGAGTCTCATAAGTAGCTTTAGCTTCATCTTCTACTAAATGAATCGGTATCCCAGCCTTGAGAAAGGCTTCTTTTAAGGGTTGAAAGACCTCTTTTAATCTTGCAAGGACAAAGATTTCTTTAGGAGAGATTCCTTCATGTGTTTGTTGTTCTAACTGTAATCCTCCTAAAAGATCTTTTACTAAATCAGTTAAAATCTCCCTTTCTTGAAAAGGATTTTCAAAAAAAAGCCCCTGAACCTTTCCTTCTTTTTTTAAACTGGTGTAAGGTATTTGTTCCCAGGGTGAACATTTAAAATGTTCAGCTATTTTGAGGATTTCTTCTGGACATCTAAAACTTTGAGAAAGGGTCAGGACTTTAAAGTTAGGTCTAAAGTTATGCCAAAAGTCTTTAATTTTTTTTAGATTTACCCCACGAAAACCGTAAATAGATTGATTAGGATCACCAAACAACGTAAAGGTTGCATGTTTAAAAAGGGTTAAAAATTCTAAAATATCTTCTGAAAGGTCTTGAAATTCGTCTATAATTATATGATAACCTGAAAAGTTTAGGTTATGAATAGATGAGACTTCATAAAGTAAAAGTTCAAAGTCTAGAAGTTGGTTTTTTTTAAGATATTCGAAAAAAGTTAGTTTGTTTGCTGGCTTAGTTAGAGGTTTTGGGGTTTTACCAAAAAGTTTTTTTAAAATTTCTTTTTTTTCTTTTTCTGTAATAAGTTTAGGAGGTTTTTGATGATGTTGACACCATACATCATAGGCATAACCGTGGAAGGTATCAACCTTTATTTTTTCCAAACCTACCTGAATCAATCTTTGCCTTAATTCCTTTAAGGTTTTTACAGAATAAGTGAGAACTAAAATTTTTTTAGGTGAAACCTCGTTTTTTTCGATAAGTTGTTTTAGCTTAGCCACAAGGGTATAGGTTTTCCCTGTTCCAGGACCTGCTATTACGATTGCATCTTGAAGGGTAGCTAAAACTTCCTGTTGTTCTTTGGTGAGCTTAAACTCCATAGAGGTTGATTATAAACTGAAATTATAACTTGTCTACAATAATCCCACCTCCTAATAAGAACTCCTTTTCATAGAAGGCACAAACCTGACCAGGGGTTACCCCAAAAACAACCTCTTCAAAAAGAACTTTTGTTTTCTTGCCTTCAGTGATTATATCTTTAACCTTCACCCTAGGGGCACGGTATCTTATCTGAGCTTCAGGAGAGGTCCATTTCTCTATCGGAAGGTGTAAGTTTAGACTCTCAAGTACAAGACCTTTGACTGCAAGGTCTTTTTTTTCTCCTAAAAAAATGGTATTAGTTTGTGGGTCTAAACAGGTTATATAAAGAGGTTTGCCTAACGGAAGCCTTAAGCCCTTTCTCTGCCCTATGGTATAGAAAAATATCCCTTCATGGGTTCCAACTACTTTCTCTTTATAAACCACAGGCCCCTTTTTAGGTTGTAAAAACATAGATAAAAACTCTTTAACTGAAGTTCTCTTTAAGAAACATACGTCCTGAGATTCTTGCGAAGTTTCTATCCCAAAAATTTCTTTAGCCATAATTTTAACTTCTTCTTTTAAATAACCACTTAGAGGAAAGTTTAGAAAAGGTAAGACTTGTTTGTTAATCAAGGACAGGAAGTAAGATTGATCCTTTTTAGTATCCTTTGGTTTTTTTAACAAGAGCTCACCTTGGTATTCCCCTAAATCTACGTAATGTCCGGTAGCTAACTTTTCAGCTCCTAAATTTTTTAACGTCCAGTCAAGGACTTCCCCAAATTTTATTTTTGCGTTACATAGAGCGCATGGATTAGGAGTTTTCCCTTGGGCATAAGTGTTTATAAAATAAGAGATGATTTGTTCTTGAAATTTTTGGGTAAGGTCTATGATGTGATGGGGTATGTCAAGTGTTTGGGCTATAAACTTAGCTTTTTCTATTTCCTTTTGTTTTTCAAAAAGCTTAAACGTAATTCCAACTAAAGAAACTCCTTGTTTTTTTAAAAGATAGGCAGAAACAGCACTATCAATTCCTCCGCTTAGACAAATGGCGATTTTCATGTTTTATGGTAAAATAAAGTTTACCAAAGTAATTAAATTTTTTAAATTATAAACAAAAGGAGTGGAATATGGAAGGCCTTTTAAAAAAATTTTTTCAACCTTCTAAAAAAGTAATAGCCGACAAAGCGGCTTTTCCTGAAGAGACGGTATCGAGGGTAGAAAACAGGCTTAAAAGCCTGGGGGTTAAGGTTTATAAAGGGGTTCAGAGGATAGATAAGGGAAGACTTGGAATTCCTGTTTATATAAGTCTTTATGATATAGATGGACAAAGGATTACCGGAAATTTTAAACAGATGGGTAAAGGTTCTACTGAGGTTTTAGCTAAAGCGAGTGCACTTATGGAGTTGGTAGAAAGGTTTTCCCTGTTTTCTTTTTATAGATCGGTAGAAACGGTAGGAAGATTAACAACTTTCGAAGAGTTAGGAGAAGATGCCCTCTCTTGGGAAATATTTTTGAGGTCTGTAGAAGATGACGAACAAGATAAGGTTAAAGAAATAGCCTATCGTTATATAAAAAAGACTCCTATGTGGTTTGTTCCTGGATTAGAGGTTACTACTAAAAAAGTTAAATATCTACCTTTTCATTGGTTTTGGATACTTTATGAATATAATGGATCTGCTGGAGGAAATACCTATCCTGAGGCAGCCATTCAGGCTATCTGTGAGTTGATAGAAAGACATGTGAACGCTCTTTCGGTGAGAAAGGGTATACCAATGGCTGAAATAAAAAGAAGTTCAATTTCAGGGGAAGGAGAAAGGCTTCTTTCTTGTTATGAGAGATTGGGGATTAAAGTGTGGATAAGAGATATGACCTTTGGAATGCCTGCTCCAACAATAGCGGTGATGGCGATGGATCCCTCTACCTATCCTCACAGAAGTGAAATCGTTTATGCTGCTGGTACAGGCACCTCACCAGAAAGGGCTTTAATAAGGGCCTTGACAGAAGTAGCTCAGCTGGCAGGAGATTTTGATACCGAGGGTAAATATTTAGAAAGTGGACTTCCCAAATTTCGTACCTTAGAAGAAGCTTCTCAGGTATTAGCTACCAACGGAGAGGTTAGTTTGGAGGATCTTCCTAATCTTTATTCCGAAGATCATACGCAAGAACTTGAGGTGTTAACCGATAAACTAAAAGAGATAGGTTATCAAACCTATTTGATAGATATCACTCGCCCAGATTTAGAAATTCCTGCGGTTTATGCGGTGATTCCAGGAATACTTTTTAGAGAAAGAACTAAGATTTCTTATCTTTATCAGTTTGTAAGAACTTTAAGTCTTTATTTTCCTCTTGAGTCTCAGAAATCAATCTTAGAAGATTTGATAAAGGAGGTACCAGACAGATATTTTCTTTGGGCTTTTCTGGGTAATGTGTATAAAGAACTAAAAGAGTTTAGCAAAGCGATTTCAGCCTATCAAAAGGCACTTGGAATGATCGATTTTGACGACGACAAAATAGCCCTTTATACACATTTAGCCGATGCTTATTTAAAGGATGAACAGTATAAAAAAGCGGTGGAAACTGCTTTACAAGGTCTTTCTTTAGAAGAGGTACCTGAGCTTTACAACATCTTAGGAAGGGCTTATTATAAATTAGAAGAATATTTTTTAGCGATGGAGGCCTTCTGTAAAGCTATAGATTTAAATCCTGCTTCAGCCATAGACTATGCTAATGTAGGTTATTGTTTAAAGGCGTTAAACCAGCTACCTACTGCAGAGGTTTTTTTCTTAAAAGCCTTAGAGCTTAATCCTGATTTGACGGTTGCTAAAATGGGATTAGAATATTGTGGGAAGTTTTTAAACAACCAAAACTAATCCTTGGAGGGTAAAGGTGGTCTACAAAAAGGGTTTATATCTTAAGTTTAACCCAGAGATAGTAGACCAGCCTATAGTATATAGGCTGGTAAAGGATTATGATTTAGTTTTTAACATTCTTAGGGCGGTAATCACTCCTGGTAAAGAAGGTATCATGATCTTAGAGTTAGAAGGCACCCCTGAAAAACTAAGAGAAGGATTAAACTATCTTAGAGAGGTAGGGGTTGAAGTCAAGTCTTTAGAACAACAGATCATCAAAAATGAGGAAAAATGTATTCATTGTGGAAACTGTACTGCTGCATGTCCAACAGGGGCTCTTTATGTAGAAAAAGATACCTTTTATATAAGGTTTAACCCTGAAAAATGCACTGCTTGTGAGTTTTGTGTGGCAGTTTGTATCACCAAAGCTATGGAGGTTCACGTAGAAAGTGAGGTAGAAAGTTTTACCTAAAGAGGTCTATTGACTTTTAAATAAAATTTTAACATAATTATTAGACAATGGCGAAGTTAGACGCTTTTTTTAAATTGATGGTTGACACCCAAGCTTCTGACCTGCACCTTTCTGCAGGTAATCCTCCCCTTCTTAGGATCCACGGCGACCTTCAAAGGGTTAAATATAAAGTTTTAGAAGATGAAGAACTTAGAGAAATGCTCTATGAAATAGCTCCTGAAGAAATTATCAAAAAGTTTGAAGAACAAGGAGAAGTTGACTGGGGTTATGAAATTCCTGGTTTAGCTCGTTTTAGGGTGAACTATTATCGTCAAAGAAGAGGGGTTGCTGCAGCCTTTAGGCTTATTCCTAACAAGATAAAAACTGTAGAAGAATTAGGTCTTCCTCCTATCCTTAATCGGTTAGCTCTTTTACCAAGAGGCTTAGTTTTGGTTACTGGTCCTACAGGGTCAGGTAAATCTACAACCTTAGCTGCTATTATAGACTATGCCAACAGAATGCGTTATGACCATATTATTACCATAGAAGACCCTATCGAGTTTGTGCATGAACCTAAGAATTGCTTAATAAACCAAAGAGAAGTGGGTACCCATACTAAAAGTTTTGCTAATGCCCTTAGGGCTGCTCTGAGAGAAGACCCTGATATTATCATGATAGGTGAAATGAGAGATTTAGAAACCATTTCTTTAGCTCTTGAAGCAGCTTTAACCGGACATTTAGTATTTGCTACCCTTCATACCATCAGCGCAGCTCAAACTGTGAGTAGAATTGTGGATGCTTTTCCTCCGGAGGAAAGAGACCAGATAAGGGTTTCTTTATCAGAGGCTTTAAGAGCAGTTATTTCTCAAACGATGTTTAAAAGGATAGACAGACCTGGTAGAATTGTGGCTATGGAAATCATGATAGCTACTCCTGCTATCAGAAATCTGATAAGAGAAAATAAGATCCATCAAATACCTTCGATGATTCAGATGGGTAGAAAATATGGGATGATGTCTCTTGATGATTGTATTATGGAATATCTTAACAACAAGTGGATAAGCCCTGAAGAAGCCTTTATTAAGGCAGTTGATAAAAGTAGGTTTATTCCTTTTGTCCAAAATAAAGAAATTTTAGACTTCACCGAAATGCCGGGTTAGTAAATCCATGCTAACAGATTTTGATATAAAAGCGCTATTTTCTAAGTTGGCTAATATAGAACCAGGTATTTCTGATATTTTCATCCTTTCAGGTTATCCTTTTCAGGTTATGGTTTATGGAAAGATGAAAAATGTATATTTAGAAGATTTTTATGTAGAAAAATTAACCCCTCACCAAACCGAGACCATTGCTTTTAACCTTTTAAAAGAAAATCCTAGACTTTTTTTTAAACTTTTTAAAGATGGATATGCAGACCTTTCTTATTTTTTAGATGACGAAACTCGTTTTAGGGTAAACATCTTTTCTCGTCAAAAAACCTATAATATTATTATGAGAAAACTTGAGAGTAGGGTTAAAGGTATAGATGAGCTAGGTCTCCCTGAGGTTTTTTATAAAATAGCTAAAGAAAAATTTGGGATTGTGCTAGTTACTGGAGCTACAGGTCAGGGGAAAACCACTACCTTAGCTGCTATCCTTCATGAAATAAATAAGACTCAACCGGTCCATATTTTAACCTTAGAAGACCCTGTAGAATATATCCATCAACCAATTAAAGCTACCATTAATCAGAGAGAATTAGGTACAGATTTTAGCTCCTATGCAGAGGGACTTAGGGCTGCCCTAAGAGAAGCTCCTCAGGTGATTTTAGTAGGAGAAATAAGAGATAGAGAAACAATGGATATTGCCCTTATGGCAGCTGAAACAGGACATTTAGTTTTTTCTACTTTGCATACGATAGGAGCTTCTCAAACGATAAACAGGGTGATTGGTTTTTACCCTCCCGATGAAGAAAACTTTATAAGACAAAGATTAGCAGCCTCATTAAAATGGGTTATAGGACAAAAACTCCTTCCCAAGATAGGAGGAGGAAGGATTCCCGTGTTTGATATTCTTTACAATAACTTAAGGGCAAAGGAAATTATTCTCACAGGAGAATCGGAAGGTAAAACTCTTTATGATGTTATGACCCAAGGTAAGCCTTTTGGGATGCAAACTTTTGATCAACACCTTATAGAACTTTATGAAAAAAATCTTATAGAAGAAGATTTAGCCATTTATCATGCATTAAGAAAAGATATTGTAGGAAGACAGATAGATCTTATTAAGAAAAAAAGAAGGGTTGAGGAGGAAACATTTCACTTAGAACTTGGAGGTAAAGGAGTAAAATAAGGGGTATTTATGAGGGTTGATGTTTCAGATTTATTTTTACAAAAATTAGTCGTCGGTTTTTTTTGGAAACTTTCCGATTCTTTCAGTCCTATAGCAGAGTGGTTTGAAGTTAATAAAGATTATGTTGTAAGAGAAATTAAAGATAAGGAAGACTTAATATTTTTGATTAAAAACAGACTTTTAAAGGTATTAGTGATAGGGGTTAATTCTTTAGAAGAAGCTTATGAGATCAAACAATTTTTAGATTTTAAAATCTCTGTTGAACTAAGAAGAGAGCTTGAGGTGATATATGTAAGTCCTCAGGTACAAACTTTAGACCCAAAAACTACTTTTTTATGGAGTGCTAATTTAGTTTTAAACCCTCAGCATTTATCAGAATTTTCAACCATTTATACTAAGGGTCTTTCCTATTGGGAAGATCTTTATAAACATTTTAAGAAAACTCAAAAATATTTTTTTGAAAAAAGTATTGAGGGAGGGGTATGATGATAAAAAAAGCGGTGCTACCTGTAGCAGGACTTGGGACAAGGATGCTTCCGATTACTAAAGTAGTCCCTAAAGAACTTTTACCTGTTATAGAAAGACCTACGATAGAATACGTGATAGACGAAGCAATTCAGTCTGGAGTTAATACCTTGATTTTTATCATTTCTCAAGGTAAGGGCAAGATTATAGATTACTTTGATATTGATTTAAACTTAAGGAGTTTTCTTAAAGAAAGAGGGAAAACAGAGCTTTTAGCAAAGGTACAAGAGGTAGAAGAAAAGATTAAATATCTTATAGAGGTTAGACAAAAGGTGCCTGAGGGATTAGGACATGCCATTTTGATGGCAGAAAAGGCGGTAGGTGAAGAACCCTTTGCTGTTTTGTTGGGAGATGACTTGGTAGATGCAGATCCCCCCTGTATTAAGCAGATGTTAGAAGTTTATCAAAATTTGTTTTCAAAAAGTTCTGAAATAAGCCTTATAGGAGTTGAAGAGGTAACCTGGGAAAATGTTTCTAAGTACGGGATTATTGATGGCGAAAGGGTAGGGACCGACCTTATAAAGGTAAAAAAAGTGGTAGAAAAACCTAAACCAGAAGAGGCTCCTTCTAATCTTGCTATCATAGGACGTTATATTTTAAATCCTATAGTGTTTGATTATCTTAAAAGAATACCTAAGGTCAATGGAGAATATCAGCTTACCGACGCCATTCAGCTTATGATAGATGAAGGACACGAGGTATACGCCTATTTATTTAAAGGAAAAAGGTTTGATACAGGAAACAAAGAGGGTTTTTTTCAAACTATCCTTCATTACGCCTGTAAAGACCCTAGGCTTGAGGCAGTTTTAAGAAGTTTTTGCCAAGAACGCTTCGGTTTTTGAGATAAAAAATTTTAAACCTTAAATGTATCTTGTTGAGGTAGTCCTTCCTTTACCTTTACATCAAACTTTTTCTTACTTAAGTGACAGGTTCATCCTTCCTGGGGTAAGGTGTATTGTCCCTTTTAGAAACTCAAGGTTAATAGGGATTGTTCTAAACTGTGAGTTAGCCGAGGAAAACCTCATCAAAAATTCTCCTTTTACCTACAAAGAAGTAGAAGAAGTAATAGACAAAGAACCTATCGTCCCTCCAAAGATGTTTCCTTTTTTTGAATGGGTTGCAAATTATTATCTATGTGCTTTAGGTTTGGTTTACAAAATTGCCCTTCCCTCTGGGATCTTTAGTCTTCCTAAAAAACGAATTTTTCTTACCTCACAAGGAAAAGAGGCTTTGAAAAAAGGAGATCTTCCTGAGGTTTTTTCTTTGATAAAAACAAAAGGATATGAGTTTAAGAGTTTTCTTAGAAAGACCAAACTTTCTTCTAAAGAATTGCAGAAATGGAAAAAACAAGGATTGATAGAAATTCAGTACTATTTTCCAGAAGTAAAAATTCCCACTGAAGTTTTTATTAAATTAAAGCCTAGTCTGTCAGAAGAAGTTATAGAAAAAAACGAAATATTACGTTATATCAATAGATTAAAAGAAGTTCCTGAGAAAATTTTAAAAAATCTTTTTTCTTCTAAAGAGGTAAACAAGTTAATCAAGAAAGGGTTTTTGGAGCGGGTAGAGTATTTGAAAATGAGAAAGATTCCTATGTTTATGTCTGTTCCAGAAAAGTATGTTTTGACCCCTTTACAGAGAAGAGTTTTTTTAAACATTAAGGAAAGACTTGATAAAGGGGGTTTTTATCCTATTTTGCTTTTTGGGGTTACAGGGAGTGGTAAGTCTTTAATATATTTAGAGGCTATAAAGGAGGTCTTAAATCAGGGTAAAAAAGTCTTAGTTCTGGTTCCTGAGATCGCGTTAACCACTTATATGGAAATGTTGTTGCTTAAGCATTTCAAAACAGAGATAGCGGTTCTTCATAGTGGTCTTTCAGCAGGAGAAAGATTTAGAGAGTGGCAAAGAATTGTTAAGGGTGAGGTTAAAATCGTGGTAGGAGCAAGGTCTGCTATTTTTGCTCCTATAGAAGGATTGGGATTGATAGTAGTGGATGAAGAGCATGATCCTTCTTATAAAGAGGAGACTCTTCCCTGTAAATATAATGCGAGAGACCTTGCTTTGGTAAGAGGGAGCTTAGAAAACATACCGGTAATTTTAGGTTCAGCTACCCCAAGCATAAAAACTTTTTACAAGGCTGTTGAAGGAAAATATGACCTTTTGGTTCTAAAAGAACGTCCTTATACACAACTTCCAGAGGTTCGTCTTATAAAAAATCCAGGTTTTAAGCTGATTACTTCATCTTTAAAAAAGGCTATAGATGAGGAAATTGCCAAAGGAAAATCGGTATTTTTATACCTTAACCGGAGAGGATATGCCCCTTTGGTTAGGTGCGAAGATTGTCATCATCTTTGGGGATGTCCTAATTGTGGTATTCCTTTAACTTATCATAAAGAAGAAGATAGCCTTTTATGTCATTATTGTGGTTTTGAATTCACTAAAACTTTAGTCTGTCCTGTTTGTAAAGGGACTAACTTAAAGTTTTATCGTGCAGGAACAGAAAGGGTGGAAGAAGAGTTAAGAAAGATTTTTCCAGAAGTAGAGATAATACGATTAGATAGGGATAGTATCAATACAGAAAAAAAGTTTTTAAAAATCATGGAAAAAATTTACCAACCTATTCCCAAAATTATCGTAGGTACCCAAATGGGGGTTCATGGGCACAACTTTCCAGGGGTAAGTTTAGTAGGAGTTTTAAGGGCAGAGGAGGGCTTGTTTATTCCTTCTTATAAAGCTGCAGAAAGAACATTCCATCTCCTTACCCAGGCAGCAGGTCGGGCTGGAAGAAAGACCGAAAGAGGTAAGGTTTTTTTCCAAACCTCTTTAGAGGAACACTATGTTATAAAGTATGCCTTAACCCAGGATTACGAAAGTTTTTATAAAGAGGAAATAGCCTTAAGGAAGGCTTTTTTGTTTCCTCCTTTTGTAAGGCTAACAGTTATAAGAGTAGAGGGTATAAAAGAAGAAATAGTAAAGCAAGAAAGTATTAAAGCTAAAGAATTTTTAGAAAAAATTATAGAGGACGAAGGATTAGAAGGGATTTGGGTGATAGGCCCCTCTCCTTGTCCTTTTAGAAAGTTAAAAGGTTTTTATCGGTGGCATATTCTTATCAAGTCAGAGAGTTATAAAAAAATTAACCAAGTTTTAAGAAGTTTTTTGGGTAAGTTTAGGGTAAAAGGTTTAAAAATAACCTACGATATAGACCCAGAAGACCTTTTATAAAGTAAATGTAACATATACATAGGTAGTTATGTCTAAAATTTAAAAACAAGATAAGTAAAAAAGATTAGGTATATAGTTTTTCAATGAAAATTTGACGGAGGAGGTCTATGAAAATTCTTATTATTATCACCAGTAGCGATCCTGAAATTATATACCATGCTATGAGGTTAGCAAATGTTGCTTCTCAAAAAGGAGAGGAAGTTTCGGTTTTTATGTTAGGAAAAGCTGTTTTATTTGAAAAGCTTTCTAACGAGCAGTTTAACATAATGGAACAAATAAATACTTTTCAAGGAGATTTTTATGTCTGAGGTGTATGTTTAAAGGCTCATGGGCTTGAGCCTTCTTCCACTTGTCCAGTAGCCTTTATGGTAGATCTTTATGAGCTTGTTAAAGAGGCAGATAAAGTTTTAACTTTTTAAAAATAAAAACCAAAACTATAGATAAGGTTTACATTTTTTAAAAAAGACATATATTATAAAAGTTGATATGATAAAAACTTCAAAGGTCAAGATAGAAAAACTGTCTTCTGAGCGGTTTTCTTCAGTATATCAATTTGACCTTAAACCTCTTGAGTTGGAAAGTTTTTTAGACGAATATATAGTAGGACAAAGAGAGGCTAAGGCGATCATTGCTACCAAGATATGTACCCACTTTCAGAAAATTAAACATTATGTTTTAAAGAGAAATGAGGATTTTGATTTTGTGAAAAACAACCTTCTTATCATAGGACCTACTGGAGTTGGTAAAACCTATATGATAAAGTTAATAGCCAAGAAAATAGGAGTTCCTTTTGTAAAAGGGGATGCAACCAAGTTTAGCGAGACAGGTTATGTGGGAGGTGATATAGAAGATTTAATTAGAGAACTTTATTGGGAAGCAGAAGGAGATCTTGAGAAAGCCCATTATGGAATGATTTTTTTAGACGAGATAGACAAGATAGCCTCTAGCGGAGAAACTATAGGACCAGACGTTTCTCGTACAGGAGTACAAAGGGCTTTGTTAAAACCTTTAGAGGAAACAACGGTAGAGATAAAATTCCCACCTGAGGCAGGTTCTGGGTTTGATCGTAAAGATATTTTTGATAAAACTCGTAAAAGAAAGATAATTCTAAACACTAAGCATGTTCTTTTTGTAGCGAGTGGTGCTTTCCAGGGTTTAGAAGATATCATAAAAAAAAGGCTAAAAAAACAAAATATGGGTTTTCTTTCTGAAATAGAAGATAGATTAGAACAAAAATTAAACTATTTAAAATTTGTCTCACCAGAAGACCTTGTGGTTTATGGTTTTGAAAGAGAGTTTGTAGGGAGATTCCCTGTTATTGTTGTATTTGATCCTCTTTCTGAGGAAGATCTTTTTGAAATTCTTGCGAATCCTAACAACCCTATGGTTTTAAACAAAAGAAAAGATTTTAACGTTTATGGAATAACCTTAGCTTTTTCTAATGGGGCTTTAAGAGAAATTGCCAAAGTTAGTGCTAAAGAAAATACCGGGGCTAGAGCCTTGGTGATGGTATTGGAGAGAGTTTTAACCCCATATGAAAGACTCTTACCTTCTAAAGGGTTTAAACATCTTGGGGTAACTGAAGAGATGGTAAAAGACCCTGAAGGGGTCCTTCAAGCTATGTTAAACTCTCCTAAAAGTGACCGTTGGAAAGAAATCTTTAGGGCGTGTCTTTTAGAGGAAGAAGAAAGGTTTAAACGTTATCTGAATTCAAAGGGTATTTTTAAATCCGAAAGTTCTTTCGAGTTAACGCCTAAAAGGGTTGAATTGCTTTTTGATTTTTACTTAAACGAGGCTATTGAACTGACCAAAGGGTGGGAAAAACTTTGTTATGTATGGCAACAAGTTAAAAATTATGAAAAATTTTTCGAAAATAGGTATAACTTAAAGATTTGCTTTTCAGATGATGCGATAGACTTCATCATGGAAAGAGCTATAAAAAAAGAAACGGGTGTTTTTAGTATTTGTGAAAAACTTATGTCTCGTTTAAAAGATGAACTAATTTATTTAAAAGATTTTTGGGATATAGAAGCGATTACCATAACCTCACTTGCTTTTAAAAATCCAGAGAGATTTTATAAACAAATCCTAAAAAATTAAAGGGTATGGTTATATGATTTACTTAGCCCTTTCGGAAGATTTGTTTAAGAAGTTAAAAGAGGCTTTAGAAAAACATAAAATTAGATATAAATTAATAGAAGACGGAGAGACCCTACTTAAATTAGCTAAAAAAGAAAAACCTAAGTTAATTATTTTGGAAAAAGATATCCCTTTGTTAGATGGATTTGCTACGACTTTACTTTTGAAGTCTAACCCAGAAACTCAAACCATACCTATAGTGGGGGTTTGTAAAGTTCCGTTAAAAGAAGAAGAACATAGGGCTAAAGATTGTGGTTGTGATGATATTTTGGTTTATCCTTTTAAAGAAGAGGAATTTTTAAACAAAGTTTTAAAGTACATAAAAAAGTAGAGGTAGAAAAGTAATGATAGGAATTTCTAAACTTTACTGTGGAACGATAGAGGCTTCAGACCCGTTAAGGTATGGAAGGAACTCGAAAAACCTTCCATCCCATCTTCTTCAATTTTCAGCAGATAAAAAACCAGTGGTAGTATGGAACGTAACCAAGGCTTGTAATCTTAGGTGTATTCACTGTTATGCTAAGGCAGACAACAAGCCCCATCCAGAAGAACTTACAACTCAAGAAGGCATGGCTTTGCTGGAAGATTTAGCTCAATTTGGAGTGCCTGTGGTTTTATTTTCTGGAGGAGAGCCTTTGGTAAGGTCAGATATTTTGGATTTGATAAGAAAGGCTGTAGAGTTAGGGATGAGGGCTGTGCTTTCTACCAACGGAGTTTTGATAGATGAATCTTTAGCCAAGGAACTTAAAAAAATAGGGCTTTCTTATGTAGGAATTAGCCTTGATGGGTGGAAGGAAGTACATGATAGGTTTAGAGGAGTAAAAGGGTGTTTTGATAAAGTTATTTCTGCTATAGAAAACTGTAAGAAAGAAGGAATAAAAGTAGGTTTAAGATTTACAATTAATAAACTTAATGCCCAGGAAATTCCCAAGGTGTTTGATTTGGTTGAGGAACTTTCTATTCCAAGAATATGTTTTTATCATTTAGTATATGCCGGAAGAGGTAGCTCTTTGATTGATATGGATTTAGACCATGAGGAAACTCGATATTGGGTAGACTACATCATAGACCGCACCAAAGAATTACATGATAAGGGACATAAAGTAGAAGTGTTAACCGTAGATAATCATGCCGATGGTCCTTATCTATATCTTAGGATGAAAAGAGAAGGAAATCCCAGGGCAGAGGAGGTCTATGAACTTCTTAAGATGAACGGAGGTAACAACAGTGGTGTGGGTATAGGATGTATTTCCTGGGACGGAGAAGTTCATGCAGACCAGTTTTGGAGGCACTATTCTTTTGGTAACGTAAGAAAAAGACCTTTTAGTCAGATTTGGACAGATCTTTCAGATCCGTTGATGGCTAAACTTAAAGAGAAAAAGAAATATGTTAAGGGAAGATGTGCTGCTTGCAAGTTTTTGGAAGTATGTGGTGGAAACTTTAGGGTGAGGGCAGAGGCCGTTACAGGAGATGTTTGGGCCCCTGACCCAGCTTGTTATTTGACTGACGAAGAGATAGGTATAGCTTAAAAATCTACGAAGGAGACCTTTATGAATAAGATAGAAAGAGCTCTGATAAGCGTTACAGATAAAAAGGGAGTAGTGGAGTTAGCTAAAGAGCTTGAAAGCTTAGGTATAGAAATCATCTCTACCGGTGGTACAGCCAAGGTTTTGAGAGAAGCTGGGGTTAAAGTGGTAGAGATTAGCGAAGTTACAGGTTTTCCTGAAATATTAGAAGGGAGAGTAAAAACGTTACACCCACATATTCATGGAGGAATTCTTTTTAAAAGAGATAACCCAGAGCATGTAGAAACTATCAAAAAACTTCAGATAAAACCTATAGACTTGGTAGTGGTAAACCTTTATGCCTTTGAAAAAGTGGTAGAAAAAGGAGGAGACTTAGAAGAGGCTATAGAAAACATAGACATAGGAGGTCCTACTTTACTTAGGGCTTCTGCCAAAAATTTTAAATATGTTACGGTAGTGGTAGACCCAGAAGATTATGAAAAGGTTCTTGAAGAAATAAGAACTTATGGTAACACCACCCTTAAAACCAGATTTGAGCTTGCTAAGAAGGTGTTTGCTTTAACCAGTCGTTATGATAGAACCATCCTTGATTACCTTTCAAGGTTTAGTGTATAAAATATGTTTTGCGTTTCTTTAGCTAAACCAAACATTAGTCAAGTTTGCGAACAGATAGAAAAATTTTCAGAAATAACAGACCTTTTTGAAATAAGAATTGATAGTTTAGAAAATCTTTCAAAAGATGAAATTCTAAAAGTTTTTTCCTATCCCTTTAGGTTTATCTTTACTTTAAGAACTTATCGAGAAGGGGGAAAAGCACAGCTTTCCCCTCAGTCTTATATAGATTGGATTCTATGGGCCTTACAACAACCTTTTTATCTGGTAGATGTAGAATGGCGTTATTTTAAGAGATATTATGAAAAATTTAATTTAACTACTTCTTTTTATGATAAATATGATAAAATTTTAGTTTCCTATCATAACTTTAACCGAACCCCTGAAAAGGGGTATCTAAAGAGGATGTTACGTGAGATGGGGGAGAAAGGAGTTAAAAAGGCCAAGATTGTGACCATGGCTAAGGTTTTTGAAGACAGTTTAAGACTTTTAGACGTAATAAGATTTGCCAAGGAGTTAGGAATAGAACTTATAACCTTTGGTATGGGAGAGGCCGGGAGGTTAAGTCGGGTGTTATGTTTACTTGCTGGATCACCTTTTACTTATGTAGCACCTTCTAAGGAAGAGGCAGTAGCACCTGGACAAATCGACCTTTTAACTGCTAAAACTATATACTCTAACCTTTTAGACCATTTACCTAAACCTTCTTGAGGATAAGCCTAATGTATGATGTATATGGAGTAATAGGATATCCTGTTAAACATTCTCTATCTCCGGTTATTCATAACTTAGGGTTTAAACTTTTGGGACTTAAGTCAGTTTACGGCACTTTTGAAGTCTCTCCTGAAAACTTTGAACAAGCAGTCATAGGAATCAAAGCCTTAGGAATTCAAGGATTATCTGTAACAGTTCCTTATAAAGAACGCATTATGAAATACTTAGACGAAATAGATAAAACTTCTTCTGAAATAGGGGCTGTAAATACGGTTGTGGTAGAAGAAGGGAGGCTTTTAGGTTTTAACACAGATTGGATAGGGGTATTAAAGGCTTTTGAGGAGAATGGGATAAGTTTGAAAGGCAAACAAGTGGTAGTAATTGGTGCAGGAGGAGCGGCTAAGGCGGTAGTTTATGCGGTAAAAGAGGCTGGTGCAAAAGAAATAGTGATTTATAATAGGACTTATCAAAAGGCGGTTGAACTTGCTCAAAAATTTGGTGGTGTACCCAAACCTTGGGATGAGTTAAACAAGGCTGAAGGAGAGATTATCATCCAAACCACAAGTGTAGGATTAAATTCCAAAGAAAGTGTAGTTGGACCAGAGGTACTTTTAAGGTTTAAGGTTGCGATGGATTTAGTTTATTCACCCCTCAAAACCACTTTTTTGACCTATGCTGAGGAAAAAGGTTGTAAGGTCATAGACGGCCTTCAAATGTTATTTTATCAAGGTATTGAGCAACTTAGACTTTGGACTAAAAAAAGTTTATCTCAAGAAAGTTTATCTATCATTCAAAAAGAGCTTTATGCCGAAGTACAGAGGAGACAAGCTTAATGAAAAGTGTTAAACCGATACTTCCTCTAAAAGGTTTAAAAAAAATTGAGATAGAATTACCTTCTTCTAAGAGTTTAACCCAAAGGGCTTTGATTTGTGCTTCCTTAGCAGAGGGGAAGTCTCAACTGGTAAATCCTTTGATAAGTGAAGATACCTTGCTTTTAAAAGACGCTTTGGTTGCTACTAACATAGAGGTTAAAGTAGTTGAGGAAGAAAAACTTTGGGAGATCAAGGGAAGTTTTCCTCCTTTACTTTCAGGTGTAAAGGTTTATTTAGGGAATAATGGTACAGGTTCAAGATTTTTCTTAAGTTATGCCTGTTTAGGGAAGGGAAGTTTTATAGATATTTACGGAAAGCCAAGGCTTCATGAAAGACCGGTAAAACATTTGGTAGAGGCTTTAAGAAAATTAAACGCAAAAATCGAATGTTTAGAAAAAGAAGGGTATTTTCCTATACGGGTAAAATCAAACGTTCTCAGGTCTGAAAGCATCGTCTTACCAGGGGATGTAAGTAGTCAGTTTGTGTCTTCGTTATTGTTAATAGGGCCTTATCTTCCTAACGGTGTAGAGATTTTGATAGAAGGACCATTTTTCTCACGTCCTTACGTAGAGATTACCTTAGAGGTTATGAAAGAGTTTGGAGTTGAGGTTTATGCTGAAGAAAGATATTTTAAGGTAAGTCCTGGTAGGTATAAACCATCGGTGTATGAAGTTGAGGCTGATGCCTCAAGTTCTTCATATTTTCTAGGTTTACCTTTGATTTTAGGTGAAGGAGAGGTAGTAGTCAAAAACTATAATTATTTTTCTAAACAAGGAGATACTAAGTTTATAGAGTTTATCAAAAAGATGGGAGCTTGCGTAGAACCTCTTTATCCTAAAGGTGTAAGGGTAGCTTTTAAAGGAAGACCTAAGGCCGTAGAACTTGACTTAAAGGATACCCCAGACCTTTTTCCTACGATGTGTGTTTTAGGGGCTGTAGCTGAAGGCAAAACGATCCTTAAAGGGGCTCCACATCTTAGGTTTAAAGAAACAGACCGTATAAAAGCTATGGTGACTGAATTACAGAAGATAGGAGTTAATGCTCAAGAACTTCCTGACGGAGCTGTGATAGAAGGTACCCAGGATTTTCAGCCCGCAGAGATAGAAACTTATGATGACCACCGAATAGCTATGTCCTTTGCCCTTTTAGGGTTAAAGACCGGAAAGATTAAAATAATAAATCCTGAATGTGTAACTAAATCTTTTCCTGATTTTTGGGAATATCTGGAAGCTCTTTATGGATAAGGTGTTATTAATAGGTTTTAGGGCGGTAGGCAAAACTACCGTAGGTAGACTCCTTAGTAGAGCTTTAAATTGGGATTTTATAGACACAGACCAAGAGGTTCAAAACATTTCCGGGAAAACGATAAAAGAGATAGTCGAAACCGAAGGATGGGAGACTTTTAGGAGGATTGAAAAAGAGGTTTTGGTGAGGTTGGTTGATAGAAAAAAAATAGTGATTGCTTTAGGTGGGGGAGGAATTTTACATCAACAAGAAATCAAAGCTTTAAAATCAAAAGCATTGGTTGTATGGCTTAAAGCCTCACCTGAAACCATTATAGAAAGAATGCTTAAAGATGAAAAAACCCTAAAAGAAAGACCTAAGCTTACCTCTGAAGATTTAACTTCAGAGGTTCTTCAAGTTTTAAAATTGCGAGAGCCTTTATATCGTGAGTTTGCAGACTTAAGTATAGATACCGAGCAAAAGTCTCCAAAAGAGATACTGGATTTAATCCTTAAACAATTGAAAAACCAAAATATGGTAGGGGAAATTATATGAAGATAGAAAGGTTAATTGTAGGAAGTTTTGAGGTTTGCTGTTATATCGTCTATTGTGAAGACACCAAAGAAGGAGTTATCATAGACCCTGGGGCAGAAGACCCAAGAATTTTAGAGTTAATTAAGACTTTGGGTATTAAGGTAAAAGTTATTTTAGGTACCCACGGACATCCTGATCATGTAGTAGGTGTTTCCTTTTTGAAGGAAGCTTTAAACGTTCCATTTGGGTTGCATGAGGAAGACGACAGGTTTTTTCAAGATAAAAACAATTTTTCTTTTTTTAGGTCCTGGGGTTTTCCAGAGAATCCAAAAGCAGACCTTAGGTTAAAAGAAAGTGATGAAATTGTTTTTGGAAAGGAGAAAATAAAGGTCATACATACGCCTGGACATTCTCCTGGGTCGATATGTTTTTATAATCAAAAAGAACAGGTTTTGTTTACAGGAGATACTTTGTTTGTGGAAGGGGTGGGGAGGGCAGATTTACCAGGGGGTAATTTTTTTCAGATGATGGACTCTATCAAAAAAAAGATCTTAACCCTACCTGAGGAAACCTCTATTTTTCCAGGACATGATTATGGATCTAAACCTGTATCTACGATAGGAGAGGAAAAGAATAACAATCCCTTCTTAGAAGAAATTTTATAACCTACCTATTCCTTCGTAGCTAAACCCTAAGGATTTTACCACCGAAGGTTCATAAATATTTCTCATGTCTATGATCAAAGGATTCTTCATTACCTTTTTAAGTTGAGAAAGGTTTAAAAACCTGAATTCATTCCATTCAGTAAGAAGTACCAATCCATGTGTTTCAGCAGCACAGTTTAAAGGATCAGAGGCATATTCTATGTTAAGTCCTTTGGCAGCTATTTTAAACTCTTCCATAGCTACAGGGTCATAAACCTTTACTTTTGCTCCTTTTTCTAAAAGTACGGGAATGATAGATAAAGCAGGGCTTTCTCTGACATCGCTTGTATTAGGTTTAAAAGAGAGTCCTAAAACTCCTATAGTCTTATCCTTTAAGTCTCCTAAAAATTTTTCTAATTTTTCTATTACTCTTAGTTTCTGTTTTTCGTTAACTTCTATTACTGCTTCAAGGAGTCTAAAAGGTGAACTTACTTTTCTTCCTTGATGGATAAGAGATTTTACATCCTTAGGTAGACAGGAGCCTCCAAACCCAGGCCCAGGATTTAGAAATTTAGACCCTATTCTTGGGTCTATTCCTATACCTTTAGCTACAGTAGTCACATCAGCTCCTACTTTTTCACAAAAATTGGCGATTTCATTGATAAAAGAAATTTTAGTAGCTAAGAAAGCGTTGGTTGCGTACTTGATAAGCTCAGCTGTTTCAAGGTTGGTTATGATAAAAGGAGTTTCTGCTAAATATAAAGGACGATAAATGTCTTTTATGATAGCAATGGCATAGGAACTTTCCCCTCCGATAACCACCCTATCTGGATGCATAAAATCTTCTACAGCAGAGCCTTCTCTTAAAAATTCAGGATTAGAAATTATATCCACAGCTACAGAGGTCTTTTTGTTTGAATCTATCAAGTTTTTGATCCATCTGTTGGTTCCTACCGGTACCGTACTTTTGGTAACGATAACCTTATATTCATCGATGATCTCGGCTAAAGATAGAGCTACTTCTTTTATTTGGGAAAGGTCTGCAGAGCCATCAGGATTAGGAGGTGTTCCTACACAGATAAAGACTACCAAGGAATTTTTCACTGCCTCTTCTAAGTTTGTAGTAAAAAACAGTCGATTTGCCTTTACGTTCTTTTTTACCAATTCTTCTAAGCCAGGCTCGTAAAAAGGTATGATCCCATTTTTTAGCTTGTTTATTTTTTCTTCGTCTTTATCTACACAAAATACTTTCATTCCAAAGTCTGCTAACCCTGCACCAGAAACTAACCCTACATATCCTGTCCCTATGATGGTAATGTGCATCTTTTACCTCTTAAGTCAGTAATTTAAATTATGAACGTTTTTTTTGAGTGTTAGAAGACTTAACCGTTATTTTGGTATTTTTTTTCTTAGTTTTAGCCATCTTTGTTTTTAATTTCGAAGGTTTTTGTTTTTTTAGGGCCAACTTTTTATTTTTCCTGTTCTTGGTAGTTTTTTTGGCGAATTTATTAGATTTTTTAGAACTTTTAGCTACTGATTTTGCTTTGAAAATTTTACTTTTAGATACATGATGCATCGGAATTTGTGAGGTTACTACTGTGGTAAGGTATAAAGGTTCTGCTTTGTTTTCTAAAACTAATCTGCTAAACTTAATTAGTTCTTTAGAATCACGCCAAAGGCTTTCTCTTGAAGGAGCTCCAAGCACAGAGGTTATGATTAAATGATTGTTAACCTGAGAAGCTGTTACCAAACAGTGTTTAGAAGCTCTGGTAAAACCCGTTTTTCCACCTAACACATAATTTTTTACTTCTGGGTCTTCTAAAAGGTTGTTAGTGTTTTTAAGTACAAGCACCCTTCCATTTTCCGAGGCTATGATTTTCGTAGGTGTATGGATGATTTCCTTTATTAAAGGATACTTAAGAGCATGATAAAGAATCAAGGATAGTTCATAGGCAGTAGTATACTGTCCAGGAGCAGGTAATCCGGAAGCAGAAGTAAAATGAGAATTCTTTAATCCTAATTCTTTTGCTTTTCGGTTCATGTAAAAAGTAAAGTTTTCTTCAGAACCTGCCACTTCCTCTGCCAGAGCTACCGCAGCTTGGTTGGAAGATTTCATAAGCATTAAATACAAAAGGTCTTTTACCGTGTAAACTTCCCCTTCTTTTAACAGAGGAGCCACACTCGGAGTTTCAGCTGCGGTTTTAGAAATGGTTACTTTTTTGTTTAAGGATAACTTATCTAAAACCACCATTGCTGTAACTAATTTTACCGTGCTTGCAGGAGGTATTTTAAGGTTAGGATTTTTGGCAAAAAGGACTTTTCCTGTGGTTGCATCTAAAGTAACCGCAGTTATGGCACTTATTTCAGATAAACTGTTTATGTCTTCAGCCAATCCTTGTTTCCCAAAGAGGATTAAGCAAAAAAACAAAATCAATACTAAAAACTTTTTTATGTTTTTTTTCATTTATTTCCTCCCTTTTTTTAAAATTTTTAATTAAATTTAACGCTACAACTTAAAAAATTTTAAAAGATTTAAAAAAATAGTCAAAACTTCTAAGATTTTTCTAAAATTACCATAAAAAACCGAAAAAGTCAAATATTAAAAAACGATAAAACTTTAAAAAAAACAAAGAATGGTTAAAATTTAATAAGAAACAGGGTTTATTTAACTAAATTACTATATTATTACGACTATTTAGGAGTTTCTGATTATGAAAAACAAAGAAGTAGCTGATATCTTATCTAAGGTAGCAGCCCTTTTAGAGATAAAGGGGGATAATCCTTACAGGATTAGGGCTTATCAAAGGGCAGCTCAAGTTATAGAGTCTTTATCTCAGGATGTAGAAGTGCTGGCTCAAGAAAATAAGTTGGAAAAACTTCCTGGAATTGGTGCAGATTTAGCAGGTAAAATCAAAGAGATTTTGCAAACAGGAACCTTAAAACTTTATGAAGAACTAAAGTCAGAAATACCACCGGTGCTTCTTACTTTTTTAGAAATCCCAGGACTTGGGCCAAAGAAAGTAAAGGTGCTTTATGAAAAGTTAAACATTTTAAGCTTAGACGAGTTGGAAAAAGCCTGTAAAGAGCATCGATTGGCTAAACTTCCTGGTTTTGGAATAAAAACCGAAGAAAATATTCTAAAAGGAATTAAACTTTTTAAAGAAAAAAGAGGAAGAAGGCCTTTAGGAGAAATTTTACCTATAGCAGAGGAAATAGTCCAAACTCTTAAAAATATAAGTCCTGTGGAACAGATTGCTATAGCCGGAAGTATAAGAAGAAGAAAAGAAACTGTCAAAGACATCGATGTGCTTATTACGTCTCAAAAGCCAGAGCAGGTAATGAAAAAGGTCACTGAACTACCTTTAGTGGAAGAGGTAATAGCCTTTGGAGAAACTAAAACAAGCGTTAGGTTAAAAATAGGTGTTCAA
Source organism: Thermodesulfobacterium sp. (assembly GCF_030445475.1). Taxonomy (NCBI): domain Bacteria; kingdom Pseudomonadati; phylum Thermodesulfobacteriota; class Thermodesulfobacteria; order Thermodesulfobacteriales; family Thermodesulfobacteriaceae; genus Thermodesulfobacterium; species Thermodesulfobacterium sp. The sequence goes on from NZ_JASUTP010000004.1 coordinate 47,674, forward strand.
ATGGACATAAGGGTAGTGGCTCCTGACTCTTGGGGAGCGGCTTTAGCTTATTTTACAGGTTCGAAGGCCCATAATATTAGAATAAGAGAACTTGCCTTAGAAAAAGGTTTAAAAATAAATGAATATGGAGTTTATAAAGGTGAGACTAAAATTGCTGGAAAGACTGAAGAAGAGATTTATCAAGTGTTAGGTCTTCCTTTTATACCTCCTGAACTTAGAGAAGATCGTGGCGAAATAGAAGCAGCTCTTGAAGGAAGATTGCCTAAGTTGGTAGAGTATCAGGAAATAAAAGGAGATGGACATGTACATTCAAAATATAGTGACGGCACGGCAAGCTTACCAGAAATCGTTCAAAAAGCTGAAGCAATGGGGCTTGAATGGGTGATAGTTTGCGATCATTCTCAAGGATTAAAAGTGGCGGGAGGTATACCTGTAGAAGACCTTTTTAAGAAAAAAAGAGAAATAGAAGAAATAAACAAAAGGTCCAAAAAGGTTAAACTGATTTTTGGAGCAGAGGTAGACATACTTTCAGATGGTTCTTTAGACTATCCTGATGAGGTGTTGAAAGAGATAGACTTTGTGATTGCTGCTATCCATACAGGTTTTCAGCAATCTGAAGAAATAATTACCCAAAGGATTATCTCTGCTTTAAAACATCCTTTAGTTCATGCGATAGCCCATCCTACAGGTAGGGTCATCGGAGAAAGAGAACCTTATGCCATAAACCTTCTCAAAGTAATAGAAGTAGCTGCTCAATACCAAAAAGCTTTGGAAATAAACGCTTATTATAAAAGGTTAGACCTAAATGATGTCAACGTAAGAGCAGCCATAGAAAAGGGAGTTCCTGTTATCATAGGTACTGATGCACACTTTATAGATCAGATGGATTATATACACCTGGGGACAGCTACTGCAAGAAGAGGTTGGTGTGAAAAAAGACATGTTTTAAATACTCTTTCTTATTCAGAGCTTATATCTTGGTTAAAGAGGTTAAGACCATAGGTGAAAAGAGAGTACCTTGAGCTACAACAAGTTTCAACCCATAATCTCAAAGGGTTTGACCTTAAAATTCCATTAAACGCTTTAGTCCTCATAACTGGACCTTCAGGCTCTGGAAAGAGTTCTCTTGCTATAGATACTATCGCCCAAGAAGGAAAAAATCGACTTTTAAAGATTTTGAATTATGATAAAGAATTTTACGTAACTACTTCTTATCAAGCTACTTTTTCTTCTTCTATGCCTCCTGTTTTTGCATTGGCTCAGGGTGTAAGAAATTGGTTTCCCTATAAAACCGTGGGAGAGTTTTTAGGATTGATTAAGGTTTTAGAGGTTTTATTTTTGCATGAAGGAGAGGTTTTTTGTGCTTCCTGTAAGGCTTTTAACAGGATACATTCTATCTCACAGGTTCTTTCTTGGTATGAAACCTTAAAAGAAAAAACCAAATTTTATTTTTTAGTTCCACTTTTAGAGGTTACTCCTAAAGCTATAGAATATTTAGTGTCTCAAGGTTTCGTAAAATATCTCATAGACGACAAAGAAATAGACCTTTCAGAAGAACTGCTGCCTCAAAGTTTTAATGAAGTCTTTTTAATCTTAGACAGGATGGTTAAAGAAGGGAAAAGCAGAGATAGGTTGGTTGAAAACATAAGAATTAGTTTTTCCCTTAGTAACGGAAGATTTTTATTAAAAACTACCGAAGGTCTTCAAGCTCAGTTTAGTTTAAGGCCTGTTTGTTTCCAATGCGGCAGCATTCTACCGATAGGTTGGTTTTATTGCAGGACCTGTGGAGGTAGGGGTTATAAACAAAAAGTAGCCTGTGAAACCTGTAATGGCTTAAAGTTAAGAGAAGAGGTTTTAAAAAGCAGGATAGGGGATTTTAGTATAGAAGAAATCTTAAGATTAGACCTTAAAAGTTTTAAGGAGTTTTTATCAAGATTTTCTAAAATTAAAGGTTTAGAAACTTTCATAAAGTCTTTGCTATATAAGTTAGAACAAGCTGAATTTTTAGAAATAGCTTACCTTAACCTTTCTACGCCTGTGTTTAAGCTTTCTGTAGGGGAGAAAAAACTGATAGAAGTTTTACAGGTTTTAACCGCAGATTTTACTCACTGTCTTTTTGTTCTTGATGAACCTACTTTAGGGCTTGAAGTAGAACAGCGGGTTAAAGTGTTAGAATTTTTAAAAAATCTTGTCAAAAAAGGAAACTCTTTGTTAGTCGTAGAACATGATCCCTATTTTATTTCTGAAGCAGACTTCATCGTAGAGTTAGGGTTTGGAGGGGGAGAGAAAGGAGGATACTTGGTAGAAGCAGATTTTAATCCTTTATACTTTGAAAAAAATCTCACCTTAACCTCAGGTTATTTTTCAGGAAAGAAGAGGATTGTTAAGAAAGAAAAAACAAGAGAAACAGAAATGCTCGAGCTCTCCTTACCTTGGGGTCGATTTAAGATTCTTTCTAACCGGATAAATCTCATTTACGGAAGGCCTGGGAGTGGTAAAACAAGAGTGTTTAAGCAGATTTTTGAATTTTTGGTCAATCAGGGTAAACAGGTAGTTTTTAGTGATCTCTCAATTTTTAAAAGAAAAGAGGATTGGGTTATCCAGTATTTAAACCTTTGGGACTCGTTAAGAGAAGTTTTGGCTCAACTTCCTTCTGCAAGGGTAAAAGGCCTTAGCAAAAAACATTTTAGTTTCACTTCCAAAGAAGGAGTTTGTGTAGGTTGTAAGGGTAAAGGGAAAAAAATCTACAAAGAAGAAGAAACTGTGATAGAAGTTTTGTGTGAAGAATGTTTGGGTAAAAGATTAAGTTTAGAGGTATTAAACTTAGAATACAAAGGTTTTAAAATTTTTGAACTTTTAGATTTTACCATAGAAGAGGCCTTTCAGGTTTTTTCAAACCTACCTAAGGTAAAAGAAAAGTTGATGCATCTAATAGACATCGGACTAGGGTATCTAAAACTTTCTCAAGAAGTTCAGACCCTTTCTGGAGGAGAAAAAAGTAGGCTTTCTTTAATAAAAAATTTAACTGAAAAAAAACAGGTGGAATATGTTTTTTTAGAGTTTCCCTTCGAAGGGTTACATTTAGAAGATATAAACAGACTTCATCAGTGGATAGAAAAAATGGTTGCAAAACCTATGACTTTTATTATCTTAGAGACAAACCCTTTAGCTGTATTTTTGGCTGATTTTTTAACAGAGGTTAAACACCAGAAGATAATTTTTCAAGGTTTTTTTGAGGACTGGCTAAAGGTTCAACCTGAAACACTTAAAGAAAAATTTGCGTTTTATCAACGGGTTGTGGCTAAATTTTAGAAAGAGGGAGGTTTTTTATGGATGTAAGAGTAGGAGGTATTTTATTAGGTCTCTTGTTGGTTTTGGGAGAGTATTTTGGTTCTCCTTGGGGTATTACTAACCAATCTTTTCTTAATTTATTTGTTCTCTGGTTAGGAGCTTTTTTTTCTGCCAATCTTTTTAAAGAGTGTGGCTTAAGAATACCGGCTAATCAAGAATGGACTAAAAGCCTGATTGCTGGTGTTTTAATGGGTATAGGAGCATTTTTAGCAGCAGGAGACAACGTTACCGCTTTTTTAATGCCCTTTATTAACCTTTCTGCAGGTTCTTTGGTGGTACTGGTTGGTTTATGGATAGGAGGGTTGATGGGTATAAAATATCAGCTAAAAGAGTTAGAAAAAAAACAGCAAGTTAAAGCAATACAAGTAAAATTTCCCAAGTTAAATCCTCTGTTGGCTTTGTTAAGCTTTGGGGGTTTAGTTTGGTTGTGCTTTAAGTCATGGGTCTTTGTTTTTTGGGCAGCCATAGGAATGGTTCTACAGAAAAGCAACTGGTGTATGGTGAATACGCTAAAAGAACCCTTCTTTTCAGAAAAAAACATAAATACCCAAAGTGTGGTTTTAACCTTAGGATTAGCGGTTTTAGGTATATGGGGACTCAAGTTTTACCAGGTATTAGAACCCTATACCTATGTTTTACCAAATTTTGGAATCTTAGGTCTTGTCGGGGGGATAATCTTTGGATTAGGTATGTTGTTAGCAGGCTCTTGTGGAGCAAGTCTCTTTGCAAAATCAGGAGAGGGGGACCTTAAATCTTTCATTACTTTAGGAGTTTTACTAAGCTGTTATAAAGTTTTAAACTCAACCATTCCTCTTTCTTTCTTACAAGAAGGGCTAAAAAATCTAAACATTTATCTGCCAGATTATTTTGGTTATCCAGGGGCTCTTTTAATTTCATTGGTTGTGTTAGGTCTTTGGTTGACTTTGAGTTGGTGGAATGTTAAAACCAAGAAGTTGTTAAAGCGTTATTATCTTTGAGGTGGTTTATTTTAACTTTAGTAGTTTTATCAAGGTATAAGCAAGAAAAACAGCCCCTGATATCCTTATCACCCATAAATACCAGGGGCTGTTTTTAAGATAATTCCAGATAAATTGCTTTTTATTCATCTTTTACTACCTCATAAACCTCAGAGAGATGTCTGTAGCGTTCAGCAAAGTCTAAACCATATCCTACTAAAAACCCTTTTTCTACTTCAAAACCGATGTAATCTACCGGCACATCTACTTCTCTTCTTTCTTTTTTGTTGATGAGAGCACACACTTTAAGGGTTTTAGGGTTTAACTCTTTAATCCTTTCATACAAAAATTTCAAGGTAAGTCCGGTATCAACAATGTCTTCTACGATAATTACGTTTTTGCCCTCTACAGGTAATTCTAAATCTTTTACCAATTCAACATTTCCAGAAGATTTATCAGAAAGTCCATAACTTTTAACCCGAACAAAATCAACCTCTACATTAGGATTTTTAATGTGCTTAACAAGGTCTGAAAGAAACATAAAAGCTCCTTTCAACGTACCTATGAATACTACCGGTTCTTCATTAAAATCATTATCAATTTTATTCGCTAACTCTTTTATTTTGTGTAAGATATCTTTTTCAGATATAACAAGTTTTAGTTGAGGTTTTTCCATGTTAGTCCCTCGTTATATGTCTAATTCTCTGTATTCTAGGGCGTGTTTATAGATAAATTCTCTTCTTGGTTCTACGTTTTCTCCCATAAGGATAGAAAAAAGTTCGTCTGCCTTTTCAGCATCTTTGATGGTTACTTGTTTTAAAACCCTTTTTTGGGGGTCCATCGTTGTTTCCCACAACTGTTTTGAGTTCATCTCTCCTAATCCCTTATATCTCTGTACAAAAAGACCTTTTCTTCCCTCTTCTCTAAGATAAAAAAGGATTTCAGAAAGAGAGAAAAACCAGTTATCCCAAGACTTTTTTTCTCCTTTATACTCTATGTGAATTGTATGTCCCAGATTGGGTTTCAGGTTGGCAAATATTTTTAAAGCTTCCCTGTAGTCTCTTTCTAAGATTAGTTCTGGTCCCACCAAACAAGAAACTGTCGCTTCTTTTTCAGAAAACACGAAAAATTCATAGTATTTTGGATTATAACTACTGGATTTTATTTTAGAAACTTTAAATCCTGCTTTTTGACAGTCAGCGGCTATTTGTTTTATTTTGTTTAGATCTTCAAAATAAGTAAGATTATCAAAACCTGCCTGTATTAAAATTAGTACTACCTGAGGGGGGTAGTTTTTTTTCAGTAAATTAAGAAGCAATCTATCAAGTTTAGCACAATTAAGGAAAAAGGATTTAAAATCCTTTAATAAAAAGGTTTGTTGGTCTTTAGTAAAAGAGATTTTTATGTTTTCTGCCAATCTATTCACAATGTATTTGTCTAATTCTTCGTCGTTTTTTAAGTAAACCTCTTTTTTACTATCAACTACCCTATAAAGGGGGGGTTGAGCTATGAAAATCCAACCTCTTTCTATCAATTCAAACATTTGCCGGTAAAAAAAGGTTAATAAAAGGGTTCTTATATGTGCTCCATCTACGTCAGCATCCGTCATAATGATTATTTTATGATATTTACATTTATCTGGGTTAAAACTATCAGGACCTATCCCAGTTCCTAAAGCTGCTATTAGACTTTTTATCTCTTCAGAAGAGAGCATTTTTTCTATGTTAGCTTTTTCTACATTAAGGATTTTTCCTTTTAAAGGAAGGATGGCTTGAAATCTTCTGTCTCTTGCCTGTTTGGCAGACCCTCCTGCAGAATCTCCCTCTACGATAAAAAGTTCTCTTTTTTCTGGATCTTTTTCTGAACAGTCAGCCAGTTTACCAGCTACGATAAAATCTTCTATTTCACTTTTTTTCCTGACAAGTTCTTTAGCCTTTCTTGATGCCTCTCTCGCCTTGGCAGCTATTACCAATTTTTGGATGATTTTTTTAGTTTCTCCTGGATTTTCTTCGAAAAATTTTAAGAGTCCTTCATAAACTATTGATTCTACGATAGGTTTTACTTCACTGTTTCCAAGTTTCATTTTGGTTTGTCCTTCAAACTGTGGGTCAGGCACTTTAAGGGAGATTACTGCACAAAGCCCTTCTTTTACATCCTCTCCCTCTATTTTTATCTTAAACTGCTTGGGAACTTTATCGTCTGAAATATAGCGATTTATAGCTTTGGTAAGAGCAGTTCTAAACCCTATAACATGGGTACCCCCTTCCTTAGTAAAGATGTTGTTTACATAGCTGTAAATGGTTTCTGTATAGCCTGAATTATATTGGAGTGCTACCTCTACTTTTATATTTTCTTTTTCTCCTACAATGTATATTACTTTAGAATGAACAGGATTTTTTTTAGCGTTTAATGTCTTGACTAACTCTACGATACCTCCCTTATAGTGAAACTTTTCTGTATAACCTATTCTTTCATCTACAAGATAAAGTTTTATGTCTGGGTTTAAATAGGCTAATTCCTTTATCCTTCTTTTTACTATATCTAAGTCAAATTCTAAATCTCCGAAGATTTCTTTATCAGGCTTAAACCTAACTAAAGTCCCCCTTTTTTTGGTTTCTCCTACTACTTGTACAGGGCCGTCTGGAATCCCTCTTTTATAAGTTTGCCTGTAGATTTTTCCATCTCGATAAACCTCAGCTATCAACCATTCTGAAAGGGCATTTACTACTGAAACTCCTACTCCATGAAGTCCACCAGAGACTTTATAAACTCCGTGGTCAAATTTTGCTCCTGCATGAAGTCTCGTCATAACCAGTTCCAACCCTGAAACTTTTTCTTCTGGATGAATGTCTACAGGAATGCCTCTTCCGTTATCCTCTACACTGGCAGAACCGTCCTGATGGATCCTGATCCAGATTTCAGTAGCAAACCCTGCTAAGGCTTCGTCTATGGCGTTATCTAAGACTTCCCAAAGCAGATGATGAAATCCTGAAACATCGGTAGACCCTATATACATCGCAGGTCTTGTTCTAACACCTTCTAAACCTGATAAAACTTTAATACTTTGAGCTTTATACTGAATGTTTCTCTCTGTCTCCATAGCCTCTACAGCACCTTTAGATAATTTTTTTTAAGTTGAAACTATAAAACCATAGGCATTAGTAAATACAAAAACCCTTCGTCTCTATAACCGGTTAAAATAGCAGGGGTTTTCCCTACACCTATTTTCATCTCTACTTCTTCGGACTTCATTATTTGTAAGGCATCAAGTAGGTAGTCAGCGTTATAGTTAACCACCATAGGTTCTCCTTCATATTCTCCGGGGATCCTTATTTGAGCTTTACCCATTTCGGTTTCTTGTGAAGTAAGAATAACCTCCTTAGGTAACAATTCTAAGGTTACAGGTTTAAAACGTTCGTTTACCACCAAAGAAACCCTTTTTAACGCATCTATAAAAAGTTTTCTGTCTATCCTTAAAATGTTTTGATACTCAGAGGGTATTACCATTCGGTAATCAGGATAAGGCCCTTCTATGGTTCTTGCAAAAAAGAGTGCCGTTGAGGTCCAAATAACTACATAATTATTAGTAAATCCTAACCTTATCAAAAGCTCATCTTCGGCAATTTCTTCTATCTGTTTAGCTGCCTTTTTGGCTATGATAAAACCTTCTGGAAAGTTTTCTATCCCACTAACCTCTCTGTCTAAAAGGGCTAATCTGTGCCCATCTGAGGATACAGCCCTAAGTTTACCTTCCTCTTTTAGAGGTTCTAAATAAATTCCAGCTAAAACAAACCGCGTATCCTCTTTAGAAGTACAGAAAGCTGTAGTGTCGATAAGTTCTGCTAAGGTTTTTCCAGGGATCTCTACTGAGTGTTCTTCTCCAAACTCTGGTAAACTTGGAAAGTCTTCCCCATCCATGATGCTAAGATTGTATAAAATTTTTTCTTCTTCATCTTTTATAACCAGTTTGTTTTCATCTTTTATAAAGTAAAGGGTGTCTTCCGGAAAATTTTTCACTATTTCGTATAATTTTTTAGCAGAAACACAGAAGGGAGCTGAAACCCCTTCTATTTCAGCAAAAACTTTACCTTTATACCCTATCTCAAGGTCAGTAGCCGTAAAATAAAGGGTGCTTTCTTCTAAGTTTGGTTCTATTAAAACCATAGAAAGTACTGCCATTGAAGCCTTTTTATCTGATACTTTTTCTATGTTTTTAAGGACTTTTTCTAACCTGGAGGTATCTATTTTCGCCTGCATATATGCCCCCTGCTACCAGTTTGGTCTTATTATAACATAAATTTAGTGATTTGCAGTTGTTTAAGAAAAACGTTTTAAGATTTCTCTTGCTACTATCACTCCTGATACTGAAGCTTGAATTAACCCTCTGGTGATTCCTGCTCCATCCCCTGCAGCAAAGAGATTTCTAATCTCTGTTTCTAAAACAGGGCTTAGATTTATCCTTAGGCTATAAAACTTAACTTCTACTCCGTAAAGCAGCGTATAGGGAGAGGCTATACCTGGTATAACTTGATCAAGTGCTTCTAACATTTCTAAAATATTTACCAGATATCGATAAGGCAGTACAAAACTTAAGTCTCCAGGGGTTGCGCTTTTTAAGCTAGGTTGTACTAAGTTTTTAGCTATCCTTTTTTCGTTTGACCTTCTACCTCTTTTTATATCTCCTAATCGCTGGACCAAGACCCCATTCCCTAAAAAATTGGCCAATTTAGCGATGTTTTTTCCATATAAGACAGGTTCTTTAAAAGGTTCGGTAAAATATGTGCTGCAAAGGATAGCAAAGTTGGTGTTTTCTGTTTTTTGATTAGCATAACTATGTCCGTTTACCGTCCATATACCGTCTATATTTTCCATAACCACTTCCCCATAAGGATTTACACAAAAAGTTCTTACTTTATCATCAAAAGTTTTTGAGAAATAGACAAACTTAGGCTCATAAACTTTGGACGTAAGGTCTTCCATTATAGCAGCAGGAACTTCTACCCTTACTCCAATATCTACAGGATTGATAGTTGTAGATAGTTTAAGTCTTTTACATTCCTTTTGCACCCATTCATTACCAGACCTACCAGGAGCTATAACCACAAAAGAAGCGAGAATCTCTTTTCCGTCTTTTAATCTTACCCCATTTACCTGGTTTTTAGAAACAAGAATTTCTTCCACCTCAGTTTCAAAAAGAAGCTCTACTTTATCTTTTAGGTAGTTTTGTAGGTGAGTTAACACCTCTCTACATTTTTCAGTACCTATATGTCTTATTTTAGAAGGGATAAAAAGAAGCCCATTTTTGGTAGCCTCAGTAGTAATTTTTTTGATGGTTATCTCATCAGGAGCATAAAGTGTTTCAGGTGCACCAAAACTAAGATAGATTTTGTCTACATAATCTATCAAGGCTGAAAGTTCATTAGGGTCTAAATATTCGTTTAGAAATCCGCCTATTTCTCTCGAAAGATTAAGTTTTCCATCACTAAAAGCCCCGGCTCCTCCCCATCCGCTTATAATGTTACAAGGGATACACTTTGCACATTTTCCTACTTTAAGGGTAGGGCACTTTCTTTTTTCTATACTTTTTCCTTTTTCTATGATAAGGATCTTTAGATTTTCGTTTTTTGAAAGCTCTAAAGCCGTAAAAATCCCTGCCGGTCCAGCTCCAACAATCACCACATCATATTTTTTTTGTTTCATATTAAAAAACTATACCACAGGCTAAAAAATAAATCAAACCATCACTAAACAGTAAGTTTTCCCATCCAGGCGTGATAAAGGTTTAGGAGAAAAAATTTTCTTGAGCCTTTTAGGGGTTGAATTAAAGCTGTAATAATTTTGGTTTTTTACAGCTATAGTTCTTGTGAAAAAATAGCCTTATCTTTAAAAACTTTCAACCTTCCCTTTTTTCCTAAAATAAAAGGAAAATTGTCTGAGATATGTCCTACAGAAAATCCATAGCCTATAGGAATATCTTTTTTTAAATAAAGAGAGAGAGTCTGTAAAATAGGTTTTATGTCTGTTATTCCCAAATCTCCCAAGGCTAAACCTTTTAGGTTTCCCCTACTAACAGTAAAAATTAACTGAAGAAGAAACCTTTCTATACGATAAGGTTTTTCGTTGATTTCTTCTATAAAAAGAATGAAAGGTTCTTCCATAAGAGGAAAATAGGGGGTTCCACAAAGACCGGCTAACGTAGCTAAATTCCCTCCCAATACCACCCCTTCAGCCACCCCTTCAACCCAACCCTTTCCCTCTAAAACTAACTTAGTTTTTTTTCGCAAAATTAAATCTAAAAGTTCTCCCCAGGCCTTTGGGTTAAGTTTGTTTAAACTAACCACATTGGGAGCATGTATGCCTGATTTTTTAAACCTTTTATAGAGATAAACATGAAGGGCGGTAAGGTCACTAAAACCTATCAAACAAGGCTTATGTAACAGGTTTTCGTTGTCTGACAAAAATTCATCAAGATAGGGAAGAAGTTTAAGACATCCAAAACCTCCTCTTACTGCCCATAGGTAGTCCCATTTAGGTTCGGTAAGAAATAAAGCTACTTCTTTAGCTTTTTCGTAAGGAGTTTTTGAATTAAAGTTAACAAAAGATTGAATCTCAATTTCATTAATTTTAAAAAATTCAAGAGCTTTCTTATATTCTTCTGGGGCAGGAAGACTTGCCGGAGAGAAGATGGCTATTTTAACCGGGCTTTCCATAGGAAATAAAGGCCTTCTAACGTAAGATAAGGGTCGATTTTTTCTATGGTGGTTGTAAGTGGGACTAAAAACTTGGCTAAACCACCCGTGGCTATAACCTTAGGATTGCTACCTATTTCTTCAGAAAGTTTTTTAACCAAGGTATCTGTTAGTCCAGCAAAACCTATCAAAAGTCCACTTTTTAGGGCTGAAATAGTATCTTTCCCTATAGCCTGAGTAGGGGGTTCACTTAAATCTATTTTAGGAAGCTTGGCAGTGCCTTTAAAAAGGGCTTCAGTAGAGATAAAAATCCCTGGAGCAATAGCACCTCCAAGATAAACTCCCGTTGAAGAGATACAGTCGAAGGTTATGGCTGTACCAAAATCAACTATAATCAAAGGCCCTTTATATTTTTCCCATCCTGCGAGAGCGTTAACTAACCGATCTGCCCCTACCTCACATGGATAAAGAAGGTCTAAAGGAATGTTAACAGTTTCATGGTTAGCAATCAAAACCTCTTTGGCTAACCACCTTTTACCTACTTCGACCCACCAGTTTAACACAGGAGGAACTACACAAGCTATCGATATTCCTTCTAATTTTTTAAATTCTATTTGATAAAGATCTAGATAAGTCTTTATTTTTACCAAAAGCTCTTCTGCAGAAACAGGAACAAAGGTTTTAAAGCTAAAAAGAGCCTTTAATCGTCCGTTTTCCTCAAAAACTCCACAGGTAGTAGCCGTATTACCTATGTCTACGGTAAGAAGCATAGGTTGTCTTACCTCCCTTTAACTAAGTTTTTTACCAACCAGCAAACCCAATTTTGAGAGGTTTTCCTTATAAGTATCTCAAGGGGAAGGGTAGAGATTTTTTCTAAAAGTTCTTTTTCCATATCCAGGCTAAATCCTGAAAGTAGATAATACCTTGCCTGCCAAAAATGCTTGTTTTCAAAGAGTTTAAGTAATAAAAGTCGATAAAGATTTCCTAATACCAATTCAGCTTTTATAGGTAACAGGTCCAAGATATTTCCTTGTTTTAACTCCGCTTGGTTTTTTAAACCGTTGAGTTCTAAGTTATGTTGAGTAACCTTTATACATAAAGGATTAAGGTCAACCGCGGTGACGTTAGCACCTAACTTTGCCCAAAAAAGCGTTAAAATACCACTGCCACACCCTATATCTAACACATGCTTAGGTTTGTCAAACTTGGTATAAAGCTCCCAACTTAACTCAAGCATCATAGCGGTGGTAGGATGCTGTCCCTCTCCAAAAACTACGCTTGGGTCAAAGACTAAATCCCAGTTTCCCTCAACCCAAACAGGAGCTATGGTGAGATTCCCTACTTTTATAGGTTGGGGAAACCGGTTTTCATTCCACTCTTTATAAGGGATAACTTGCTTATCATAAACCTCTATTTCATATTGTTCAACCAATTTTTCTATCAACTCCTCTTTGGGACGGTGAAAAAATAATATACCCATTCCATCTTCTTCCCAAAAACCTATAAAATCTTCGTCTTCAAGTTGGTGCAATTTAGGATGGGAAGGTTTAACCATATAGGTATAAAGATTTTGATAATTTTTGTGCTTACCTTTTAACATATTTTCAAAATATTGCTTTTAATATTTTAAAAATTTTTTAAATCTCAGCAATCAAAAAGCCAAAAAACAAAATTAAAATAAGGTTCATTACCAAAAAGATGATAATTTGGGTTCTGTTTTTTATATAGAATTTTTTAAAATTAAAACCCTCTAAAGAAGCTTGTTGTAAAAAACAGACCCTTTCAAAAATACCGTAATGATGCCAGCTTTTTTTATAAAGCTGTCCTGAAATTTCTCCTATTTTAAGGAGAGAGGCAATTAATCCTTTCGGGTTACCAAGTACGGTTAAAGCGTAAAAATCGGCCTCTCTCTCAAGCTGTCTTAAAAAATAACCGAATATGTATCTTAAGTAAAGATATGAGGAAAAAACCAAAACCAGGGCGTTAAGGGTTTCTGTATAATAAGAAGGTAAACTTTTTAAATACATTACAACCTTTAAACCTAAAAGCTGGTCAAAAAAAGAAAACAGGCAAAAAATCGATGTTAGATATAAAGGAAGTCCTAATAAAACTAAAAGTAACCAAAAAGCATGTTTATTTTTTATGTGCCCAAGTTCGTGAGCTAAAACCCCTATAAGTTCTTCTTCGTTGAGAAGGTCTAACAGAGGTTGAGAAAAGAAAATATATTTAAATTTAGGAAAAAAGCCTATTACTCCAGCTGTATAAACTTTTTTGCCAAAGTCTTTAAGTACATAAATTTCCTTTATTTTAACCCCAAAGGTTTGAAAAAAACTAAAAATTAGTTCTCTTATTCTTATATCTTCTAATACCTTTACCGGAAATAATCTAATCATAAAAACCGGAGAAATAAAAAGCACCAGAAAAAAGATTAAAGGATAGGCATAACTTTCCAGTTTAAGATTAAGGATATCCAAAACATTTTCTATCAAAATCAAAGTGATTATAGGGCTCATCATGCCAAGAATTATTTTTAAATAAGCCAAAGAAAACCCAAAAAGAAAAACCCTTATTAGTACTACATAGTGTAAAAACCACAAAAAACCTAAAAGAGAAGAAAAATAATATCGATTTAAAAAGGATTTAAAACCAAACAGCCCAAGGTCAACCACAAACAAAACCAGCACAAACAGGTTAAAAAAATTAATCCAAAACCCTGAAAGTTTTTGAGGTTTTAAAAATTTTTTAAATAGAATAAGAGTAAAAAAAAAGAAAAGTTCTTTAAAAATAAAAATAACAGGAGAAAAACTTGGATTAGTTTCTGGAAAAAGTTCAAAAAGTATAAAACCTATCCAAAGATAGATAAGTTCTTCATAAAACACTTAATTTTTCCCTTTGGGATAAGAGCCTAACCAAATTACCTGTAAACAGTGGTTTTTCATCTCTTCTATACATTCTTGTAATATAGGCTCCCGGATATGGCCCTCACAATCAAGAAAAAAGATATATTTCCAGGGTTCATTTTTAGAAGGCCTGCTTTCTATCTTGGTTAAGTTTATCTTTCTTTTAGCAAAGCACCCCAGCACCTCAAACAAAGCTCCAGGTCTGTCTGAAACACTAAAAATCAGAGAAGTTTTATCCTCGCCAGTAAATGGAACTTCTTCTTTTCCGATAATCCAAAACCTGGTTGAGTTACCTTTTATGTCTTCGATGTTTTTAGCTACCACCTGAAGATGGTATAACTTGGCAGCCATAAGACTTGCTATGGCGGCAACTTTTTCGTCCACAGCTGCCCATTTAGCAGCAAGTGCTGTAGAAGGTACAGTATCCACAGGTACTGAAGGTAGTTTTTTTCTTAACCATTTTCTACACTGAGCTATAGCTTGAGGATGAGAGAGAACTTTTTTAATATCTTCAAGTCTTCCGGTTTGATTTAACAGATGGTGCGAAATAGGTTGATAGACTTCTCCACAGACTTTTAGACCATATTCATATATAGCATCAAGGGTAGTAGTTACTACCCCTTCGATAGAGTTTTCTATAGGCACTACCCCAAACTTCACCCTCTCGCTTGCTACTTCTTCAAATACGTCTAATATGGTTTCAACAGGGATGAGCTCAGCAGAGGTACCAAAATATTCTAAGGCGGCGATGTGACTAAAGGTAGCTTCAGGTCCAAGATAAGCTACCTTGATTTTTTCTTGAACACTTCTACAGGCTTTTATGATTTCAGAGTATATTACTTTTAAAGCTTCTTCAGGGAAAAAACCTTGGTTTTGCTTAAGAATTCTTCCTAAAATTTCTTTTTCTCTGCTAAGGTCGAAGCTTTGAAACCCAGCCTTTTCTTTTATCTTTCCGATGGTTTTAGCTAACTCTAAACGTTTTTTAAGTAGAGAAAGCAGTTGCTCGTCAATCTTATCTATTTTTTGCCTTAATTTTTTTAGATCTTCTTTATTCATTTTAAGAAGAGATTATCTTTAATGCCCTTAAAAGTTTGGTCATAACCTTTCGAGTATTTCTTTTTTCAAAACATTCTTTACACAAATAAGCACCTCTACCTTGAAGCTTTTTTTCAGGGTCAAAAACCAAAGCCCCTCCCTTATTTACAAACCTAAAAAGCTCAAACTTAGGTGCCTTCTTTTTACAAAAGGCACAGGTCCTTTCAGGGATGTGTCCTTTTTTAACCAACTTGTTCTTTTTTAGCCTTTTCTAAAATCTGGGTTACTTGGTCTAAACTTAATTTGGTAATCTCTGCTATTTTTTCAGCAGGGGTTTCTAAAAGGGTCTTAAGGTCTTTTATTCCTGCTTCGTACAAGTGTCCGGCAGTTTCGTCTGATAGTCCCGTTACTTTAAGAAGCTTTAAAAACTCAGGCTCTTGTCTTCTTAAAAATTGAGTTTCGCTTAGTATGTCTATCTTCCATCCTACAAGTTTAGAGGCAAGTTTAACGTTTTCTCCCTTTTTTCCTATGGCAAGAGAAAGTTGATCATCAGGCACTACTACCTCTAAAAGTTTATTTTTTTCATCTACTATTACTTTACTACACTCTGCTGGAGCTAAAGCATTGTAGACAAACTTGGCTGGGTCTGGATCCCACAATACTACGTCGATCTTTTCCCTGTATTCTCTTTTATCTCCTTTTGAGGCAAGGTTTATCTCTTCTAAGATTACCGAAATCCGAGAACCTCTAACCCCAATGCAAGCCCCTACAGGGTCAACATGCGGGTTGGTAGAGGTAACAGCAATTTTAGTCCTTGAACCAGGTTCTCTGGCTACAGCTACTATCTTTACAATCCCTTCTTGTATTTCAGGGACCTCTTTCTCAAACAGCTTTTTCACAAAAGCAGGATGAGAACGGGAGACCACCAATTGAGGTTCCTGTTGCCTGTAAACCTCTATCAATAGCGCTTTTAGACGAGTTCCTCTGATGTATTTTTCTCCTGGGACTTGTTCTTCTTCAGGTAAAAGGGCTTCAGCCCTACCCACAGAAAGGATCACTCCTCTTTTATCAAACCTGTGGACATAACCACTTACAATATCTCCCAGCTTATGTTTAAACTCTTCATATACGATCTGCTTTTCTGCTAACCTTACCCTTTGAGAAAAGAGTTGTTTGACTATTTGGGCAGCAATTCTTCCAAGTTCTTGAAGTTCTATCTTTTCTCCTATCAAGTCTCCTATCTTTGCATCTAATCCCATTTTTTGTAGCTCTTCTAAAGACACCTCAGTTTCAGGGTTAGAAACCTGAGATACCACTTCTTTTAATCTATAAATGTCGATCGTTCCGTTTTCCTCGTTGTACTTTACCTCAATCTTGACTTTATTACCAAACTTTTTCTTGGCTGCAGTTTTTACCCCTTCAAGCAAAGCTTCAATCAAAATTTCTTTAGAAAGCCCTTTTTCTTTACTTAAAGCTTCTATAACTTTTTTTAGTTCTCCTTGTTGCATAAAAGTATGCTCCTTTTTAAAATTTTAACTCTGGTTGAAGATTAGCTTTTTTAATCTCACCTAAAGGCAATCTCCAAACCTTTTGATCTACCTCTAACAACAAAAATTCTTCTTCAATCCCTAAAATAATGCCTGAAAAATTTTTTCTTCCTTCTAAAGGAGTTTTTAAAACTACTTTAGCCTTTTCTCCACGAAACCTTTCAAAATCTTCCTTTTTTACCAGTGGCCTCTCAATTCCAGGAGAAGAAACTTCTAAGTTATAAGAATGGTGAATAAGGTCTTCTTTATCTAAAATTTTACCTACTATTTCACTAATCTTAGCGCAATCTCCTATGGTAACTCCACCAGGTTTGTCGATAAACAACCTTAAAACCCAACCTGTTCTTTCTCTTTTCCATTCAAGGTCTACAAGCTCTATCCCCTTTTTTAAGATAGGGGTCTCAATAAGCTCTCTAATTTTTTCTTTTAAGTCCTTTTCTATCATTTTATCCTTAAAAATAAAATAAGAGCGGGCGACGGGATTCGAACCCGCGACCCCCAGCTTGGGAAGCTGGTGCTCTACCCCTGAGCTACGCCCGCTTTTTATAAGATAAAATTATAAATTATTTCTTCAGTTTGGCAAGGTTGTTTTTTATTAAGTTTGTATAATCTACTTGAAAAAAGGAGCATTACTTTTAAAATCAAATATGTAGATGAAAAAAATCAAATTCATTTTTAAAAATCTAAGTTTAAGTACAAAGTTTACCTTGTATCTTCTGTTTGTTATTACTCTTTTCTGTTTTCTTTTTTCTACGATAATTTATTATTTTTTAAAAAATCAAGCAATGGAAGAGGCAAGAAGAGAAGCTGAACTCTTAATTACTCAAATAGATGCCTTAGGTGATTATGTAAAAGAAGAGTTAAGACCTTCTCTTTTTAGATTTTTTAAAGAATCAAACATAAAAGAAGATTTTATTTTAGAAGCCATGTCTACCACTCATATTAGGACAAAAGTAATGCGAAGGTTTAAAACTAAGTTTGTTGATTATGATTATAGAAGGGTTTCTCTAAAACCTATAAATCCACAGCATTTACCTAACGATTTTGAAAGAAAAATTTTAAAAAATTTTATGCAGAATCCTGAGATTAAACGTTGGGAAAATATTGTAGATTTCAACAAAGATAAATATCTTGTGGTTATAAAACCTATCCATGTGGAAAAAGAATGCCTTGTATGTCATGGTAAAACAAAAGACGCTCCCAAAAGTCTTCTTAAGATCTATCCACGGAAAGAAGATTTCCTCTGGAAGGTTGGGGATTTGATGGGATTAGAGGCTATTTATGTACCTCTTGAAAGATGGTTGTTAGAAATAAAACATATCGCTATTACCACTTTTATTTCTGGAATGTTAACCGTTATTTTGTTGTTGATCACCATAGAAGGAGTTTTTTGGACTATAGTAGGTAAACCTATAAAAAAACTTACAGTCCATTTTAGAAATATCATTTCAGGAAATGTTCCTTTAAGCCAGAGGTTAGAAGTAGAAAGGGGAGACGAAATAGGAGAACTTCTTCAATCTTTTAATCAGTTGGCTAATCATCTTTTTGAGGCACAAGAAGCTATCAAAACCTATGCTCAAACCTTACAAACTATATTTAACCACATAACAGACCCTTTAGCGTTGGTTAATTTAAACTGTAAAGTAGAGGTTAGTAATAGAGCCTATCAAGAATGGATAAGTCAAAAAAAGGGACCAGTTTTTAATACAGAATGTGATCCACTTAAAGCAGACCAAAATAAAACCTGCCCTATAGCTTTGATAAGAAGGGTGATTGAAACTCAACAACCTGTTTCAGAGTATATCAGCTCAACTGAAGGAGGTTATTACTATACCCATCTCTATCCGGTATTCGATCAAACCGGTAAAGTTATAAAGGTAGTTCACTATGTAGAAGATGTGACAGAAAAAAAGAAAATAGAAGAACAGATGGCTATTACTGAAAAATTGGCTGCTATAGGGCAACTTGCCGCAGGCATAGCTCATGAAATAAATAATCCTTTAGGTGGAATTATTTTATGTTTAAATAATGTTATTAGAAGTTCTATGGATGAGAAAACCAAAAATCAACATATAAAACTTATAAACCAGGGATTGTCCCGTATTCAAAATATAATAAAGGTATTACTTGATTTTTCTCGGACAACAGAGCTAAATCTTAGAGTTTGTGAGATTAAAGACTTGATAGAAAATGTTTTAAAATTGATAAATTATTATTTAAAAGAAAAAAATATAAAACTAAAAATAGAATTAGAACAAAAATTAAGTCCAGTTTATTTAGATTCGAACAAAATCGAACAAGTTTTACTTAACCTGATTTTAAACGCGGTAGATGCTATGGAAAATTCTGAAGAAAAAGTTTTAACCATAAAAGTTTATCATAAAGATGGTAAAATGTTTATTGAGGTGTCAGATACAGGTTCAGGTATCCCGCCACATGTAGCAGAAAAAGTTTTTGATCCCTTTTTTACTACTAAACCTTTGGGTAAAGGCACCGGGCTTGGTCTCTTTATTTCTAAGTCTATCGTGGAACAACATGGAGGAAAAATATGGTTTACTACCTCTGAAAAAGGAACTACCTTTGTAGTGGAAATACCTTTAGAGGGGCGAAGGATACATGAAGGGTAGAATACTGATAGTAGACGATGAACCAATAATTTTGTTTGGTTTGTCTCATTATCTTAAAGATCAGGGGTTTGAAGTAGATACCTGTGAGAAGGGAGAAGAGGCTTTAAAGAAAATAGAAGAACAAAAATTTGACCTATGCATCCTTGACCTTAAACTTCCCGACATAGACGGTATCTCTTTACTTAAGAAAATTAAAGAAAAACAAGAACAAATAGGGATAATAATGATTACTGCCTTTGCTGAGGTTAAAAGTGCGGTACAGGCTATAAAAGAAGGAGCTTTTGATTACTTAGCAAAACCTTTTAGTAATGAAGAATTGATGGTTGTAGTTGAAAAGTTTTTTGAGTTTAAAAATTTAAGAAAAGAGGTAGATGAACTAAGAGAAAAATTAAGAGAAAAAGAGGCTTTAAGGCAGATAGTAGGAGAAAGTAAGGCTATAAAAGAGGTAATCAATAAAATAGAGCTTGTAGCCAAAACAGACGTTCCTGTGCTTATTTTGGGAGAAAGTGGCACAGGAAAAGAGTTGGTAGCAGATTGTATCCAGGCTTTAAGCTTAAGAGCAAAAAACTCTTATCTTAAAATCAATTGTGCAGCCATTCCTGAAAATCTATTTGAAGCAGAGCTTTTTGGCTATGAAAGAGGGGCTTTTACCGGTGCCCATACTTCCAAAAAAGGTATGTTAGAACTGGCTAACAAAGGAACGCTTTTTTTGGATGAAATAGCAGAACTTCCTCAGAACCTACAAGCTAAACTTCTAAGAATTTTAGAAGACCAAACAGTTTATCGATTAGGAGGAGATAAACCTATTAAGGTTGATGTAAGGTTCATCTATGCAACCAGTAAAGACCTAAAACAGTTGGTAAAAGAAGGCAAATTTAGAGAAGATCTATACTACAGAATAAACGTAATGTCTATAGAAATCCCTCCCCTTAGAGACAGAAAAGAAGATATTCCCATCTTAATTAATCATTATTTAAAACATTTTTCTGAGGAATTTCAAAGACCTTTACCTAAAATAACAGAAGAAGCTTTTCAGGCTTTGATAAGATATGATTATCCTGGTAACGTAAGAGAACTAAAACATGCCATAGAAAGGGCAGTTTTATTAGCCGTAGACGGCAATATAACTCTAGCCCATCTACCTGAAGAAATAAGCCAGAGTTTTAAATCAGAAAAAAAAGATGTTTTAGATTATAAACTCGCTAAAGAATCTATAGAAAAAGAATTTATACTTAAAACTTTAATAGAAACCAACTGGAACAAAACCGAAGCAGCCAAAAAATTAGGTATCAGTAGAAAAACCCTATGGCAAAAACTCAAAAAATTTAACCTTCTTTACCATCACTCAGAGGATGCAATCCAATCAGAAGAGTAGCTCTTAGTTTTTTTAACTTTGAGTTACCCAAAAGAAACACAATCTTCAAAATATGTTACCATTAGGTAACATGCAAAATTAGGTCATAAATTAATAGGGTCTTAAACTTTAGATTTTTCTACATATTTATAAAAAATAAAATAACAAAATAATTGGTATAGTTTTTGCAATTTTTACAAACAGAATAAAGACAAATTAGGGGGGGTGAGATTATGAAAAAAGGTTGAAGTTTAAGGAATTGTTTGCCTCTATTTTTAAAAATATTAACAAAAAGGAGGAGATTGTATGGTAGAAGGAAAGAAGAAGGGGCTGGTTAATGAAGATTGGTTAGCTTTTTATTTAGCTGTGGCTTTAATAATAATTTCTTTTCTATCTTATTTAGGGATAGATCCTTTTGGTTGGACGGTGAAGACCTCCGAGTGGCTATCTTTTGATAAAGCTCTCGCTCCACTTAGTAAAAAAGTGGGTATTTCAGGTGGTGTATCTTTAATCTTAACCTGGTTGTTTTTAACGGTATTTTTTGCTATTGGAGCAGCTTTCTTAGGCCTTAATGTAGGAAGGTTTATTGTTGGTTTCTTTTTTGTTTTTTGGCTTAGTTATGCATGCTGGTTGTTAGGACATTATGCCTATTTCGCTGCTACAGACCCAACCAAACATAACATCCCTTGGTCTCTTAGGCTTACCGGGGAAGGTGGACTTATTTTTGCTTTAATTTTAGGTTTGATTATAGGTAACTTTTTTAGAGGTTTTGCCAATTTTATAAAAGAAGCGGTTTTACCAGAGTTTTATGTTAAGACAGGTATTGGTTTAATGGGTGCTGTTCTCGGATTAAAATCTGCACAAGCCTTTGGTCTTGCCTCTGCAGTTCTTTTCAGAGGACTTTGTGCTATAGTTGAGGCTTATCTTATTTACTGGGCTCTTGTATATTGGCTTGCAAGAAAATATTTTAAATTTAGTAAAGAGTGGGCAGCTCCTTTAGCTTCAGGTATCTCTATTTGTGGTGTTTCTGCAGCTATTGCCACAGGAGGTGCCATTAAAGCAAGACCTGTTGTTCCTGTTATGGTTTCTTCTTTAGTAGTTATCTTTGCTGTGATTGAGTTGCTTATTTTACCTTTCTTAGCTCGTGAATTTTTATGGCAAGAACCTATGGTTGCTGGTGCTTGGATGGGGCTTGCGGTTAAGACTGATGGAGCAGCTTTTGCCTCTGGTGCTATAGTGGATGCTTTAATAAGAGGTAAGGCTGAAGCGGTAGCTGGTATTAAGTATGAACCTGGTTGGATCATGATGGCTGCCGCTACCACCAAACTTTTCATCGACATTTTTATAAGTATCTGGGCTTTTATTTTAGCTTATATTTGGTGCGCACACATAGAGTGTCAAGAAGGGCAAACAGTTACCGCCAAAGAGATTTGGCATAGATTCCCCAAATTTGTTTTAGCTTATGCCCTTGGCTTTGTGATTTTCTTGATCATTTCTGCCCCCCATGCTCCTAAGGTAGGAACAGCGGAACATCAAATAAAAGCTATCCAAAAACAAGTAGAAAAACTTGAAAAACAAGCTGCTACAGCTATCGATCCTGCCATTAAGGAGCAGTTAGCTCAGCAAATAGCTACCAAAAAAGCTGAAATTGATGAATTAAAAGCTAGTATAAAAGATTCCAAAAAGATAGTTGACCAAACCAAAACAGCTACTAATGGTTTGAATAACTTGAGAACCTTTATGTTTCTCTTTACTTTCTTTACCATCGGTATTATCTCTGACTTCAGAAAACTCTGGGAAGAAGGAATAGGGCGTTTAGCAGTAGTTTATCTGGTATGCTTGTTTGGATTTATCATCTGGATTGGATTGTTGATTTCTTATATTTTCTTCCATGGGGTAAAACCACCTATAATAGGACAGTAGTTTTTGGTTGAAAAACTTTACTAAAGGAGGTTAGTATGGCAGAAGAAAAAGAAGCAAGGTTGATAGAAGAACTTCAGAAGATGCAATATGATCCATGGTTACCTATAGAAAGCAAACTGGTAAAATGGTCTATAGGTTTAGGTATAGTCCTTTTGATTATTTTAGTTTGGGTTAGTTATACTTTCTTTCCTTCTTCTCACGGATAAGATTTTAGTTAATATCTAAAAACTTAAGCCCTGAGAGGTTTTCGAGGGCCTCTCAGGGCTTTTTTGTTTTATTTTTAAGTTCTAAAATATTATCGATTTATATTTTACTCTTGACATATAACAATTTAGCTATATTATTATACAACATACTTTGTATGAGGAGGGTAGTCATGGAAAGGGAATTATTAAAAAAGATGTTTGAGTTTCATGGACACAAATGCTGGGCGTCAGCTTTAGGGTTAAGGGCTGGGTTGATTGCGTTAAGAGAACTTGGCTCCCCAAGAAGTGGTGCTAAGACTTTTTATACTATCTTGGAAACTGGATACAATCATGGTGCTGGCTGTTTTGGAGATGGGGTTCAGTATGCCAAGGTTGTACCACAGGAAAAGGTAATCTTTTAAGGAATCCCAGAGGGAAACTTGCTTTTACTCTAATTGATCCACAAAAAAGGAAACAAATAAGAATAAGTTTTAATCCAAAGATAAGAGAACAGATTGCTAAACCAAATTTTATGAAAAAAAGATCTCAGGGAATACCACCTACAGAGATTCCTGAAGAGGACGTATGGGAAGTAGTAAATCTTGTGCATAATGCCCCAGAGGAAGAAGTTTTATTTATTGGAAAAGTTGAAGACTCAAACTTTGAACCTCCCTTCGAAGTGATGGGGATGGAAGTTTGTGAGATATGTGGAGAGATGGTATCACTACCTTACATCAGATTACTTGGGACAAATAAAGCCTGTTCTACTGGTAACAAAAAGGTTTGTATAGACTGTTCAGGTTATGAAGAAGGCTTTGAAAAAAGGAAGGTATGAAAAATGACCTACCTTATTGCTTGTATAATTACGTTTATTTTTACGACAGTGCTTACGATAGCCGGGGTAGGGGCTGCGTTTATTCTTATTCCAGTTTTTGTGGGTTTAGGGGTGCCTCTTCTTACTGCCATGTCAACAGCTTTACTTTTAAACAGTATAGCTATGGCTATTGCTTCTTCTTATAATGCAAGGTCGGGGCTAATTGTTTATATAAAATAGCCCTGCCTATTTTAGTATTTGCTTCGGTGTTTTCTCCAGTTGGTGCTATCACAGCAGAACATCTTTCAAGAACCCTGCTTTTATGGCTTTTTGTTGGTTTTCTAATTTTTGCAGGGTCTATGATGCTTTGGTATAAACCCAAAAAAAAGGAGATTTCAGATAGTAAAAAGCTTATTATTTATGGAGTTGCGGTTGGTGGATTTGCGGGTTATATAGGAGGGCTTTTGGGAGTAGGTGGAGGGAATCTTATAGTTCCAGCTCTTGTTTGGCTTGGTATTGACCCTAAAAAGCCTCAGCCACCACCAGTTTTATCGTAATTTTTTCTTCTTTTTCAGGATTTTTAGGGCATATTTCTGTGGGGAACATAGACTTTTATCTTCTTGTTTTATGCGCCATAGGTTCAATAGCTGGTGGATTGCTTGGAAACTATCTTATGAGAAAAAGGTTAACTGCTCCTCAGGTTAAAAAAGTTATAGGAATAGTATTGTATATCATCGCAGTTAAGATGCTTTGGGATTTATTAAAATAGATTATATTATAATCTAACATCAAATATTGACAGCTTAGTTTTTTATTATATTCTGCCTTATGCCACATACTTTAGTGCGTATTTATTTTACAGAAGATGACGAAGCTTTGTTTGTTAAACTTTTATTTGCACTAAAATTGGTAATAGCAGGTGCTGTAGGTTCTTTCATAGGTGCGAGACTTACGAGTCTATGGTTACCAAGTAACCGCGTCAGACAACTTTTTGGAGTAGTGCTTGTAATAGTAACGTTATATAAAGTTCTTAGCATGCTTAGTCATTAAAATGTTAGTAGAACTTTTTGTATCATTTTTGAAACTCGGACTCACTGCTTTTGGTGGTCCTGCGATGGTAGTTTACATAAAAGATCTTGCAGTTGAAAAAAAGCGATGGCTTGATATTAAGACTTTTCAGGATGGAGTGGTGATAGCTCAGGCAATCCCAGGAGCTACTGCTATGCAGGTTGCAGCTTATGTAGGATTTAAAACCAGGGGAATATTAGGAGGGATTGCCAGTTTTACAGGGTTTGGGTTACCTGCTTTCTTGTTAATGCTTATTTTATCTTATTTTTATGTTAAGATACATGACCTTCCAGGAGTTATTTCGGTTTTTAACGGACTTCAAGTGGTAGTGATAAGTATTGTGGCTAACGCTTTTCTAAATTTTGCAAGACCTTTGGTTAAGTCAAAGAGTGAGATGTTGATAGGTTTTCTTTCTTTTTTACTTTTTTGGCTTAAGGTTAGTCCTTTCTTGATCATCTTTATGTGTTTAGTTTTGTCTCAGTTACTGTTTAGAGATGTTTCTATCTACAAACCAGGGAACTCAAAAAAAATAAATTTTATAGGTCTTGTATGTCTTATTTTTGTTCCTTTGATAGGCTTATTTTGTTTATATTTTGTGGATAAGACCCTTTTTACGATTTCGCTAACCATGATAAAAATAGACCTTTTTGCTTTTGGAGGAGGCTATGCTTCTTTACCTCTTATGATGCATGAATTTGTAGATAGATTGGGCTGGATTGATAACAGAACTTTCATGGATGGTATAGCCCTTGGGCAAGTTACTCCAGGACCGATAGTGATAACAGCCACTTTTGTCGGTTATCTATTAAAAGGTCTTTTGGGATCTCTGATAGCAACGATTTCTGTTTTTACCCCATCTTTTATTATCATGGCATTATCTTGTGAACTGTCAGAGAAAATAAGTCATTTAAAAATTTTTTTTAAAGCGAAAAAAGGGATCTTAGCTTCTTTTTCCGGTTTGCTTCTTTTTGTAACTGTTAAGTTTGTCACCTCTACAGACTGGAATTTTCTTAAAGCCATGATGGCCATGTTAAGTTTTTTGGCCCTTTATCGAAAGATTGATATTGTTTATATAATTCTTATTTCCGGACTATTCTCAATTTTCCTTTTCTAACAACCTTTAGTAATACTTTTTTTCACTAAGTTTCATATTTAAACGATAAAAATCTTAAAAAATTTTGCAATTTTTTGTAATTATTAACAAAAAAAATATAAAAATATTTTCTATTGACATTTTTGAAAAAATATGCTATTAAACAAACATAACTTTTGTTAAAAGTTATGTTTTTAATGTTAATATATTTAGAATGATGTTTGGTGGAGGGGGAAAATGTGGGCAAAAAAGTTCTTTATTATAAGTTTAGTTTTAAAGACTTTTTTCTTTCTCAAGCCTTTGCAGAAGAGATAAATAAGGAGGGGGTTGAAAAATCGGAATCTTTACCTGAAGTAATAGTTACTAGTGAAAAAATAATTACCCCTACCAAAGAGACAGCAGAAACAGTTTATACAGGGATCGGGATCACCAAAAAAGGTATTGAACTATCTGGAGAAAGGGGTAGTAGCAACGTTTGGTCTATCTTAAATATTTTACCAGGGGTATATTTTGAAACTCCTGATCCTGCAGGTATTTCTTCAACTCAGAGAAGTATAACGATAAGAGGTGTTTCTGGTTCCTTGGGAACGATGTCTGTTGAAGGGGTCCCTGTTTACGGAGGAAACCCTATCGGTCCAAGGGAATACATTTTTGATTTAGAAAACTTGGAGGCAATCGATGTCTACAGAGGGGTTATTCCTGTTGACCTTGGAACAGGTGCAGGAACAAGAGGGGGAACGGTTGAGTTAAAACCAAAATGGGCAAAAGATAAATTTGGGTTTGAATTTAAACAGGGCTTAGGGATGAATGATTATACTAAAACCTTCTTAAGGGTTGATTCGGGTAAATTACCGTCCTTAGGCACTAAGCTTTCCCTTTCTTATTCTTATGCAGAGGCAGATAAGTGGAGAGGCAAGGGAAAACTTGGTCCAAGAGAAAACCTAAACTTTACTTTGGTTCAGGCTTTAGGAAATAGAATTAACATAAAACTTTGGGCAAACTATAATGACCTTGACCATCATAAGTATGCTACTCTTTCATATCCAGATGCTAAGAAAGATAGATGGTTAGACTATAATGAAAACTTTACGGGCAATTCTACAAAAGATTGGTATTACTATAAATATCAGAAACTTGGATGGACAAATAAAGACTATTATGCCTTTTTAGATATAAAATTGTTAGACCAATTGATGCTTCAGATAAAACCTTATTACAGAATAGAAGAAAAAGAGGATTGGAGCGGAACTATAAGCATCTCAGGTCCTATGAGACAAAGTAAACCAGGAGTAACCTGGAGTGGATGGGAGGTTAAAAGAAAAGGGGCTTTAACTCAACTTGTTTTTGATTTAAAGTTTGTTAGAGGACTTTTAGGTTACCATTACGAGCTTCAAGAGTGGGATGACAGACCTTCTAAAAACTATTGGTTAAACCCTGATGGTAGCTTAACTTTTATTGGATGGGGTAGATTTACCAAAAGTATTTCAGATGGCTATTCTTCAAGTCCTTACCTTAAGTTTGCAGGAAACATAGGTAAACTAAACTGGCAAGCAGGTCTTCAATATATAAAGAAAAAAGACGGAAAAAATGAAGGATACATTACTCAATACAACGGAACAGTGCCTTACTTGCTAAGAGAGCCTAAACTTGACTATGGTGGAAGAAGTTATTCTGCTTGGGTCCCTTCCTTTGGTCTTTCATATTCTTTTAATGAAAAAATAGAAGTTTATACAAGCTTTGGTAAAACTTTTCAAACTCCTTATATGTATATGCCTATCGTAAACCTTTATTATCGCCTTTATGAGAAATTCAAAAAGATGGGCATAACTTTAGATGACCTGTTTAACGATTATAAGTGTGAAGAAACTTATAACTGGGATTTGGGGCTTAGGATTAGAGCAGAGAAATTTGAGTTATATCCAACTGTTTACTTCTCTAAACACAAAAACTTAAACACGCCTTTTACTCCAGGATGGAAAGATCCTGATAACCCTGCCCAGCTTCTGATTGATCCTTCTACTGGTAGACCTGTAAGTTTTAATACCTTTATCGGTAAGGCGAGAGGATATGGTTTTGAGCTTGCTTCAACCTTTCATCTTACAGATAAATTTTCCTTATTTTTTAACCCATCTTATGTAAAGATGAAATATGATGGAGACATCATAAGTGCCGGAACTCGTTATCCTGTGGATGGAAAACAAGTAATAGGAGTTCCAGAAAAGATGCTCACTACAGGACTTATAGCAAGGTATAAAGGTTTTGAAATAGTTCCCAGATTTAGGTATGTGGGTAGTTACTACGGTAATTTAGCACGTACAGAGAAGGTTTCTGGGTATGAAGTCTTTGATTTGATGGTTTCTTACAATAAAGAAGAAATAAGAAGTTTAAGGCTCAAAAACCTTAGGTTAACCGTTGAGTTTAACAATCTGTTTGATAGAAGATATATTTTTGGTACCAGCAATAACTATTACCCAGGAACTCCTTTTAATGTCTTTGGGTCTATATCCTTTAATTTTTAAAAGTAAAAAAAGGGGGGTTATAAAATGAAAAATCTTAAAAAAATTTTATTTTTAAGCTTCTTTCTCATAAGTTTAAATTTTTCCTTGGCTCAAGCAGAAGGTAGACTTTATCTTGTTAGCACCGGGGTTGGAGACCCTGATAATTTGACCTTAAGGGCTTATGAAGTTATCAAAAAAGCTGATGTTATCTTTTGCAGTAAATGGACTTGTGAAAGGGTAAAAGATTTAATTAAAGGAAAAGAGGTTTATGATGCAGGATTTGGTATTTTTCATCTTTTTTATCGAAAAGATAGAGGGAACCCTAAATCTCAGATAGAAATAAAGTCTTTAAGTTTTGATGAAAAAGAAAAAAGAAAAGAGCTTGAAAAGATAACCAAGATCATAAGAGAAGCTGTTAAGCAAGGTAAGGTGGTAGCCGTTCTTGAAGACGGTGATCCTACTATCTACGGTCCACATATATGGTATGTGGAGGCATTTAAAGACTTAAACCCAGAAATCATTCCTGGGGTTAGTTCTTTTAATGCAGCTAATGCTGCTATAAGAAAGAGCATCACCGGAGGTAAGGCCCAAAGTGTAACCCTTGCTGCAGGATTTTCTGACCTTGAGGCCCTTGCTAAAACAGGCACAAACCTTGTTATTTTTACCATGAGAATAAAAGACATAACTGAAGTTTTAAAGAAGATAGAAAAATATTACTCTCCAAAAACTCAAGTAATCTTTGTTTTGCATGCTGGTTATAAAGAAAAGGAAAGGGTTATAGCTGGAACCTTTGAAGATATCTATGAAAAAATCAGAGGAATTCAACTTCCTTTTGAATATTTAGTGTATGTGGGGGATTTTGGAGATTTTGATGAATAAAAAT
The DNA here is from genome assembly GCF_030445475.1 of Thermodesulfobacterium sp. Taxonomy (NCBI): domain Bacteria; kingdom Pseudomonadati; phylum Thermodesulfobacteriota; class Thermodesulfobacteria; order Thermodesulfobacteriales; family Thermodesulfobacteriaceae; genus Thermodesulfobacterium; species Thermodesulfobacterium sp. The sequence goes on from NZ_JASUTP010000004.1 coordinate 76,597, forward strand.
GTTACTCAAATTGAAATTAACTATGGATTTAAGGAAGAAAAACTGGTTTTAAAAAGAGAGATAGGGCTTATTCCTGCTATCATGCTTGTTGTGGGAAACACCGTAGGAACAGGTATTTTTACCACCTCTGGATTCATTATAAAGGAACTTAGAGATCCAGTGGCTCTTCTTTTTCTGTGGCTCTTAGGAGGTCTGATTGCTTTTTTTGGTGCTCTTAGTTACGCTGAGCTTGGTAGACTTTTTCCTCGGGCAGGAGGAGAATATGTTTTTTTGAAGGAAACTTTTGGCGAGATTTTTGGATTCCTTGCTGGCTGGATTTCGCTTATCGTTGGTTTTTCTGCTCCTATTGCTGCAACAGCTATTGCCTTTTCAAAATACTTCTTAGAACTTTTTTCCATACAAACCTCAGAACTAATCTCCAAACTTTTAGCTGTATCAGTGATTTTACTTCTTTCTTTAGTTCATACCCAACGAATTAAAATAGGGGCTAATTTTCAAACAGGAATAACTCTCTTTAAAGTTTTTTTTCTTTTTACCTTTATTTTCTTTGGATTCATATACGCTAAAGAAGGAATGACTAACTTTGAGATCGGAAGTTTAGTTCCAAAAAAAGAGGCACTATTAAGCTTAAGTTTTCCTGTTTCTCTTATCTATGTTATGTATGCCTACAGTGGATGGAATGCTGCAACCTATATAGGAGAAGAGATAAAAAATCCACAAAAAAACATTCCTTTAGCCCTTTTGTTAGGAATTTTAGTGATTGCAACTTTGTATCTGGGGACAAACTACCTTTATGTTAAAGTTCTTTCTTTTGAAGAGATGGCTGGCGTTGTGGAGTTAGGGGCTAAGACAGCCGAAAAAGTTTTTGGAAAAGAACTTTCTTTTATTTTTACTGCTGGTATTACCTTGGGACTTCTTTCTGTTTTAAGTGCTATGATACTTGCCGGACCAAGGGTATATTATGCTATGGCAAGGGATGGGGTATTCTTTAAAGTATTTTCAAAAATTCATCCAGAAAAAAAGACCCCTATTTTTTCTATACTCCTTCAAGCACTAATTGCTATTTTTATGGTTTTGACTTCAACCTTTGAAGCTCTTCTTCTTTACATAGGATTTACTTTATCTCTATGTGCAAGCCTGACAGTTTTAGGTCTTATGAAACTTAAGAAAAAATTTATTTTCTCAGCTTTTGCTTTTATTTTGGTTAACCTCTGGATGATTATTTTTACTATCGTTACTAAGCCTCTAACCCTTTTAGCAGGAATGTTAACTATCTTAGCAGGCTTAACACTGTATTATTTCAAATTTAATCAAAAATTAAAAACAAAGGGGGGTAAAGCATGAAAAAATTTATTTTAAGTTTGGTTTTTATGTTTTTAACTTTTTTGTTCTGGGTAAAGATCGGTTTTTGTCATATGCTTTGGATAGAAGAAACTGACGGAAGGTTTAAAGTTCTTTGGGGACATAAAGGGAAGGTCGAATCTTATAATCCTGCAGCAATAAAAGAAATTAAAGCTTTTGATAAAAAAGGAAAATCTGTAACACTAAAAAAAGAAATAATTAATAACCAACTCCTTCTTTCAGGTAAAGAAAAGCCTTCTTTAATCCTTGCTTCTATGGATGGGGTTTATCTGGTTACTACACCAGAAGGGAGAAAAAGAATGGATAAAATTGAAGCTCAAAAACAGGGTTTGCAAGTGGTAGAAAGTTTTTATGTGATTCAAGCAACCAAAGCAATTTTTACAGATTCATCTCTTCTAAAAAAACCCTTAGGATTAAAGCTTGAACCAGTTTTTGTAGAAACTCCATATGAAAGAAAAGACGAAGTTGTAATAAAGGTCTTATATGAAGGTAAACCAGCTGAAGGTGTAACCATTTTTAACCCTTTTCATAAAGAATTAGCTAAAACTGACACAAAGGGGATAGCAAGAATAAGGGTTGAAGACCTTAAGATGAAAGAAAATTACTATGCCTTGGTGTGTTTTTATAAGTTAAAGATTTCAGACCCTAAAGCTGACTATCTCTGGCTTATTACCTCTCTTACCTGGCAAAGATAAAATTTATAATAGGTGGGGGTAAAAGCATGAAGAAGGTTTTGTTATTAACATGTTTTTTACTGTGTATAAGTTTTTTGGAAAAAATGTTTGCTCATGAGGTTAGTTATCAGGTAAGAGAAAGGGAGGGTATTTGTGTAAGTTTCTTTTTTGCAGATAAATCACCGATGAACTATGCAGAGATAGAAGTTTATTCACCAGATGAAAAAATACCTTTTCAAAAAGCAAGGACTGATAAAAACGGGATTTTTTGTTTTATGCCAGATAAAAAAGGTATTTGGAAGGTTATAGCGAAGGGAGAGACAGAACACGGGCTTCATAGTACAGAGATTGAAATAAAAATAAAGGATAATTTAGATATAGCTCACTTTAAGAAGCCACTTATCGCTTCCCATATAAGGTTTTTTATCGCTTTTGGAATTGCAGGGTGGATTATAGGGATAACGGGTATTTATCTGTTCTTAAGGTCAAGAAAGTCTATTTAGAATTGCAAAAATATTCTTACTTCGAATAACAAAAATAAAAATTAGACTCAAAAAAGAAGAGTTCTATTATTTTTAGAAAAAGAAAAAAAGCGCCCCCAAGGGGATTCGAACCCCTGTCGCCGGCGTGAAAGGCCGGTGTCCTGGACCTGGCTAGACGATGGGGGCACAACTCTTTATATGGGCCGGGCAGGACTCGAACCTGCGACTCTCGGCTTAAAAGGCCGATACTCTACCGACTGAGTTACCGGCCCACCGTTTTTTTAAACTTTTTTAAATATAAACGGTTTCTTGGTTTTGTCAAGATATGTTTTTTATTTTTACTTCTATCTCTTGGATTTCTTCTGGGACACCTTTTAAGGCTTTAACAAAACCTAAAAGAGGATAGGCTAAAATGTCTGCTACAAAATCTTTAAGAGGAACCTTCTTTCCGTTAACCTTTAGTATCACCTTTTCTCTTTTCTGCTCTATAAAATCTTTTAAAAAACTCAAAAGCTCCTCTTCTTGCTCTATACTAAAAAAAGTTTCTTCAGGAAACTTGTTTTTCCACCACTCTATGTCTTCTTTCACCACAAAACCTAAAAGATTCTTAAGTTCCTTTTTTACTAAGTTTAAATCCTCTTCTTTATCCTTTAAGACCCAAAGTTTAGGGAGAATGTCTACATTCTTGAAGCCCTCAAACAAAACTAAGTCATATCCCCAAAAAACTGATAGAAAATAACTGTACCAGTCTTTAAAAGAAGTGAGATTGTTTTTTTGAGGGTCTAAATAAAGAGTAATTATTTTTTCCTGAAAAAGAACAACCCCAGAAGCTCCGTTTTCTCTGTAAATCCAAGTGTCTTTATTAGGTATATCCGTAAAAATTTCTTTCTCTTTACAAGATTTAACTACCCCTACCTTATATCCCTCTTCAGTTAATCTTTTAACTAAAAAAGAACCTATGGTAGTTTTTCCAGATCCACTATAACCTGATAGTGCGAGAAAACAGGGCATGATAGATGACTTTACAGATTGAATTCTTCACCAGGCTTTAAAGGATGTATCTTAATCTCAAGCCCATATTTTTTTATCTCGTTTTCTAAATCTTCTACCTTACCTGAGAGCACAGGAAAAGTCCCATAATGCATAGGGATAACTACTTTAGGCCTGATAAGTTCACAAGCCTTGGCAGCCTCTTTAGGCCCCATTACGTAATGGTCTCCTATTGGTAATAAGGCTATCTCAGGGGTATAGAGTTCACCGATTAACTTCATGTCTGAAAAGACCCCGGTATCACCTGCATGATAGATGGTTAAGCCATTTTCAAGGGTGATCACAAAACCGCAGGGTTCTCCTCCGTAGCTTCCATCAGGAAAAGAAGAACTGTGTAAGGCTGGCACCATGGTAAAACTAATACCATCTGAACGATAAGTTCCACCTATGTTCATGCCTATAGCTTTAGTAGCACCTTTCCGAAGGAGATATTGCTGAATTTCATGGATTGCGATAATTTCCCCACCTTTTTTAGAAAGGGATAAGGCTTCCCCTAAATGGTCTCCATGGGCATGGGTGATAAGGATATAGTCATAAGGACCCTGGTCAGCATCCTTAGGAGAAAGAGGATTAGTAAGCCATGGATCTATGATAATCTTTTTTCCTTTTTCTGAAACTATTTTGAAACAGGAATGGCCAAAAAAGACTAACTTCATGACATCACACCTTTAATTGAAAAAATAAAGAGCGGGCGACGGGATTCGAACCCGCGACCTGCTGCATGGCAAGCAGCCGCTCTACCAGGCTGAGCCACGCCCGCTTCACAAGAAATTATTATAATTTATTTTTTCTTACTGTCAAGAAGAAATTACTCTTCTTTTTGTTCTGTTTGGGGTTCACCGAAGCATTCAGCTAGTTTAAGAAGTTTTTCGTATTCCTGGTTTACCCTCTCCTGGATGTAGGCTATTTGTTCA
>NZ_JASUTP010000040.1:0-7677 GCF_030445475.1 Thermodesulfobacterium sp.
TGAACAAATAGCCTACATCCAGGAGAGGGTAAACCAGGAATACGAAAAACTTCTTAAACTAGCTGAATGCTTCGGTGAACCCCAAACAGAACAAAAAGATGAGTAAGGTATGAGAATTAACCTTTTAGACAAAGCAAAAAAACTTAAAAACTTAGGAGCTCGCTATATTACAACGGTTGCCTATCTAAACCCTGATACCGGTGACAAAGTAGTAGTAACACATCTTTTTGATTTAAACGGTAAACTTGAAGAACTAACCTATGAAGCAGAATCTTCGGAAACTTTAGAGAGTATAAAAGAAGTATATCCTGCGGTTGAATGGTCAGAACGAGAGATAATGGAACTTTATGGAATAGAATTTAGTGGTTACCCCGAAGAAGAAAAAAATCTTCTTTTATCTTCGGGGGGCCATCCCTTTCCTCTTTTAGAGGTAGAAAAACAAAAAGTCTCAAGAAAAAGACATGAATAGATCCCAAAAGTTTGTCTTACCTATAGGACCTATTCATATAGCTTTAGAAGAACCTATTCAGCTAAAGTTAGAAACTGAGGGTAATATAGTAAAAAACGTACAGCTTAAGATAGGATATGTCCATCGAGCTATAGAATTTCTTTTGGCTAATAAAGATTTTTATCAAGGAATTATTGTGGTTGAAAGGGTCTGTGGAATTTGCTCTCATTCCCATCCTACCTGTTTTGTTCAGGCTCTTGAGCAGATAGCAGGGATTGAAGTTCCATTAAGAGCAAGATATTTAAGAACTCTGATAGGTGAACTTGAGAGAATCCACTCCCATCTTCTAAACACCGCCATTGCTTGCGAAATTTTAGGATTTAAAACCTTGTTTGTAAGGTGTATGAACGCAAGAGAAAACATCAAAGACCTGATGGAAGGCATCACCGGACATAGAGGTAATTATGCCTTCAATACCATAGGAGGGGTTAGAAAAGATTTGCTTGAAGATGAAATTCATGAGGTGAAAAAATCTTTAGATAGTCTTGAACCTGAAATTTTTCAACTGATAGAAACTGTTCTTAGTAATTCAACCTTAATCAGCAGAACCAAAGGAATTGGCGTTTTAACCTATCAAGATGCAGTAGACCTTTCGGTAGTAGGTCCTGTAGCAAGGGCCTCTGGTGTAGACCTCGACCTAAGAAAAGATGTCGCCATGCCAGGTGCAGCTTACGAGTTTCTCGAATTTGAAAAAGTAATAGAGAAAGACGGAGATGTACTGAGTCGAATTAAGGTAAGACTTCTTGAGATGATAGAAAGTTTTAAAATAATAAAACAAATCTTAAAAGACCTTCCTAAGGGACCGATTTTAACCAAAAAGTTTGTACCTATTCCCAAAGGTATCGGGATAAGTAGATGGGAAGCTCCAAGAGGAGGCCTTATTTATTATTGTATAACTGATGGGACAGACATTCCCTATAGAGTAAAAATAAGGGCCCCAAGCTTTGTAAACATCTATGCTCTTAATCGAATCCTGATAAACCAAGATGTAGCTGATGTAACTATTATTTCTGGAAGTATAGATCCCTGTTTTTCTTGTATGCAAAGATAGAGGTGAAACAAGTGAGATTAAAAATAGACCCCAGTTTATGCAAAGGGTGCACTGCTTGTGAAAAAATATGTATGAAAGTACACAATTCTACTATGCCAAGGATTTTTGTGATAAAAAAAGGAGAAAAAGTAAAAATTTCTGCCTGCAATCAGTGTGGTCTTTGTGCTAAGATATGTTCTGTTGGAGCAATAACCAAAGAAGGAGAGGCTTTTATCATTAATCCGTCTTTATGTGTGGGATGTAAGCTTTGTTATTATATTTGTCCTTCTGGAGCCATAGAAATGGTCCCATCTTTTAACAAGTATAACCCGATCATCGCCCAGAAGTGTGACCTATGTAAAGATAAAGGGTTTAGTCCTTCTTGTGCCAAAGTTTGTAGAACCAAAGCCATTACTGTAGAGGAGAAGTGAAAATGTTTCTTGGTTTTAGTGTTGGAGTGCTGTTTTTAGGGGCTCTAATTTCTGCTTTGTTTTACAGGATAAATAGTCCAAAGTTTCATGGCAGTTTAGCCTTTCTTACCTCTGCTGTAGCCTTATACTTTTTAAACCTTACTTTTTTTGAATTTATTAAAGCTGGGGAATTTAGTTGGCATCTCCCCCTTTTTAGGTGGATAAGAGACTTTATTAACCTTGATCTGATTTTTAAAGCAAATGGGTTAAACCTGTTTTTTGCTCTTTTTGGAGCATACGTTAGTGTAGGCATTAATCTTTATGCTATAAAATACATGACCCATGAAAAAGAAGGTTTTGGCAGATTTTATGCTTTTATTCAGTTATTTATAGGCTCCTATTTGGGGTTAACCCTTAGTGAAAACCTCTTTTGGTCTTATGTGTTTTTTGAACTTACAGGGTTATGTTCTTATCAACTGATAGCCTTTTGGTATCAGTCTGACCTTTCGAGTTTTTCTGCTAAAAAGGCTTTCTTGATGACTCACATCGCTGGTTATGGGTTTCTGTTAGGAGCTCTTGTGTTTACCCTATCTCCTGACCCTAAGGTTTATCAAGATTTAATTTTGGCTGGGGTTTTGATAGCTGTGTTAGCCAAATCGGTTCAATGGCCTCTTTACACCTGGATACCATATGCGATGAACGCTCCTACTCCGGTAAGCGCCCTGCTTCATGCAGCCTGTTTGGTAAAATGCGGGGTGTATCTTTTGTTTAAGTTTTATCTTTTACTTGGTGGCTTTCCTGATTTCTGGAAAAACCTTCTGATTTATTTAGGGATGTTCTCTTCTCTTATGGGGGTTCTTTTTGCCTTAAAACAGGCTGACGTAAAAAAACTCTTAGCCTATCACACAGTTAGCCAGATAGGATATATGGTCTCAGGAATAGGGCTTGGAACCTCTCTTGGGTTAGCTTCTTCTCTCTTTCACACCTTAAACCATGCCCTTTTTAAAGGTCTCCTTTTTTTGGTTGCTGGGATCCTCCAGCAGGCAACCCATACCAGAGACCTTTCTCTGATGGGAGGGCTTGCCTCAAAACTACCAAAAACCACGGTTCTTTACCTGATAGGTGCAGCCTCTATCTCAGGAATACCAGGTTTTAACGGCTTTGTAAGTAAATGGATGTTTTATCAGGCTGCGATAGAGGCTAACCATCCATTAGCTGCAGCTTTAGGACTTTTCATAAGTACTCTCACCACCCTTTCGTTTATCAAAGTGCTTGATACCGCATTTTTAGGTAAACTTGACGAAAAAAACAAACAGCTTTCTGAAAAACCTTTTTACCTTATGATTACAGGAGGAATCATCCTGGCTATTCCGTGTGTAGTGTTTGGTCTTTTCCCTCAAATAGCTATCACTTTTCTTATAAATCCAGCCTTATCTCTTTTAAACCTCCGAGAGGTTAACATCAGCTTTTATCAACTCCCTACCGTTTTAATAGGAGCTTTGTTTATTTTGTTCTTAGGCTTAGGGATTTTAATTTATTTTACCTGGCTTAAACCTAAGGAAATTATTAAAGAAACCGAGGTTTTTAAAGGAGGAGAGGACGAACCTGTTTTTAATCCTACTGCAGATGATTTTGTGGCTGACATAGAAAACCGTTTAGCAACCTTTTATAAAAAAGCCGATCCAGACCAATACCTCCTAAAAACTTGCAGTTTTATTGAAAAATTAATCATGAAAGTCTATACTACCGTCAAAAAGTTAGAACAGATATGGAGTAAACCATGTTGAAGGCTTTAGCCCCCTTCTTAACCATAATCTATATGGCTATAACCTTGTTATGTGGGGTGTTTTACCTTAGAGATTTTAACAAAAAATTGACGGTCTTACTCTGTCTTGTGGTTTTAACCTTTTCTAACCTCTTTTTACTCTGGGGAGAGACTTCTTATGGTCTATTTTTTGATGGGATTAGCGTAATAGCTTTGCTAACGCTATTTTGGGTTCTTGGTTATAAAGAAGCTTTTAAAATCTTAGGGGTTGTAGAAACCTCTTATTTGTTTCTACTTATCTTAGGAAAGACTGTTTTTGCTCTTACCCCTGAAGGCATTGTTTTGTTGGTTATAGCTTTCTTTCTAAAACTTGCTGTTTTTCCACTTTTTCTCTGGCTACCGATAGTGGTAAAAAGTATAGATGCTATCACCGCTGGGTTTTTTATATGTATTTTTGAGATCGTAGATTTTGTGTTGTTATGGAGGACAGTGGAAAAGGCTTCTTGGTTCCCTCAATTTTTTGAAAGCTTAAGAGAATTTTCTCTATACATAGGAATTATAACTTTACTTTTGGGAGCTGGGCTTGCTCTTTGTGAAAAAAATTTAAAAAAACTTTTGGCCTACGCAACGATCGACGACACAGGGTATCTCTTGATAGGACTAAGCCTTTTTTCTCCGGTAAGCCTTTATGGAACTACCATTCTGTGGATTAACCACCTAATAGCAAAATTAGGTCTGTTTTTCATAGCCTATAGGATAGAAAAGAATACTTCTGTAATATCCTTAGGAAAGGTAAAAGGACTTGCCAAAGACTATCCTGGTTTAGCCTTTTCTTTCTTGGTATTTGCCTTAACTTTGATAGGTGTACCTATTTTCCCCGGATTTTGGGGGAAACTCTTCCTTTATCAAGAGGTTTTTAAACTCTCTAAAGCTCTTTTTGGGCTTATGGTATTAGGAGGTTGTCTTACCTTAGTGTATTTTATAAGGGCTTACCATAGCCTGTTTTTAGGAGAAAAAGAGCCAGAAACCGTTCAACCTTTTTTACCTAAACTGGATTTGGTTTTAGTAATGCTTTTAAGTTTTACGATAGTTTTAGGTTGTTTAATAATAGGTTTTTAAAAGGTGGTAAGGATATGTTTTTAGATGCTATAAAACAATTTCTAAAATACTCTCAAAAAAAATCTCTTTGGGTATTTCATGTAAACACTGGATCTTGTAACGGATGTGATATCGAAATTTTGGCCCTATTTTCTTCCAAATACGACGCCGAACGTTTTGGCATCAAACTGGTTGGAAGCCCTAAGCATGCAGACATTTTGTTAGTTACCGGACCTGTAACCACTAAATCCAGAGACCCTTTGTTAAGGGCTTATGACATGATGCCTAAACCTAAAGCTGTAGTTAGTGTAGGGGTGTGTTCTTTAAGTGGAGGGGTTTTTGCCAAAAGTTACAATGTCTTAGGGCCTGTAGATAACTTTATTCCAGTGCATGTTTATGTAGGAGGCTGTTCAGCCCATCCTAACATGATTTTAGAAGGCATTTTAAGAGCGGCACAAATCTTGTGCGAAGAGGAAGAACTATGGAGTTTCTAAAAGACCTGTTTTTATATCCTGGATTTTTATTTGGGTTTGTGTTAGGGGGGCTTTTAGAAGGGTTTAAAAGAAAACTTAAAGCCAGGATGCAGTTAAGAAAAGGTCCTCCTGTAACCCAACCTTTTTATGACCTGAGCAAATTGTTACTAAAAAATATAACCAAACCTTATACCATATCTTCGTTTACCTACCTTTTAATACCTTTTGTGCCTACCGTAGGGCTTTTGGTAGGATTACTTATCATGCCTTATCCTTTTTACCAAGAAAAAAGCTCCTTTTCTTTTGACCTTATCCTTATTTTTTACCTTACAGAACTACCGCTTCTTTCCCAGATTATCTTTGGCTATTTCAGTAATTCTCCTTATGGAATGGTAGGTGCAGCAAGAGCAGGACAGATGTTTTTTTATTACAACGGAGTTTTCATCATGGTTATCACCACGCTATGTCTGCTTGAAGGACCTCCCTATTCTTTTTGCTTAAAAAGTATAGCTGAAGCCTGGGATCCTTTAGATGTCTTGATAAAAATTTTAACCATACCCTTTTTTGTATTTTCTGTTTTAGCTAAACTAAAACTAAATCCCTTTTCCATACCTGATGCCGAGGCTGAAATCTTAGAAGGACCTTTAACTGAGGCTTCTGGCGTTGCTTTAGCTCTTTTCAAGCTTAACTACTTACTTGAACTGGCAATCTTTGGTTCTCTCTTTGCCTTTTTTTATCTGCCTGTGTTAAAAACCTCTCCTCCAGTAGGATTGATTTTAATTTTTTTTGGGGCTTTTTTTCTCTTCTTTATCTTTGCTTTAGTTGAAAACATAACTGCCAGACTAAGACTTTCGCAATTTTCATCTCTTTACCTAAAGTTTTTTATACCATTGGCTACGCTGATTTTAGTAATAACCTGGGTTTTTAAAAACTGGTAAGGAAGGGGACTACCTATGCTAAAGTTAGCAGGGTGGCTTTTAACCAACTTGTTTAAAAAACCTTTAACCATTGAATTTAAAGGGAAAAGCCTTAAAGCAGTAAGAGGTACTTATCGTGGTTATCCTACCCATAGAGGAGAAAGATGTGCAGCCTGCAGGCTTTGTATCTATGTATGTCCCTCTGATGCCATAAGGATAGAAGGAAGCCTTTTTATCCTCAACAAATGTAAGTGCACTGCTTGTAAAGACTGTGCTGATGCCTGTCCTTTTGGTGCCATGCAGTTTATCCCTCGACTTATAGGTACAGCTATCTCTAAAAACGAGTACATGGAAATCACTGAGATAAAACTGGTAAAATGTGAAAACTGCGGCGAACCAATGCCTAAACCGGAACTTTTGTTAGGAAGACTATTAGGAAAACCTTCTAAAACCATACCTCCCTACCTTAGGCTTTGCCCTAAATGTAGAAGGCAATTCTTTAAACATACCTAAACTATTGCTTGACAAGTTTTTATGTTTGCTTTATTATGTATTTATAATTTACCTTGGTAGTATTTATAGAAAAGAAAATTCTATACTAAGGAGGGATATATGGGGATGGTAGTTTTTACCTATGTAGCTTTTTTGGTTTGTGTAGTGGGAATAGCTTATAGATTTTATCTGTTTTATAAACTTCCCATAAACATCAGATGGGAGGTTTATCCAGTACCTCATGAACCAGGAGAAAAGAAAAAATACGGAGGTTCTTACTTAGAGGAGTTTGCTTGGTATGAAAGGAAACTTGAAAAAGACCATGTTGGAGAATGGGTTGAACCTTTAAAGGAGATTCTGTGGCTTGAGAGGGTTAAAACCTATAATCGTTATGGGCTGTGGATTTGGTCTTTTTGTCTGCACTGGGGTTTATGGTTGATGTTTTTGTTTGTGATTTTAATGCTAATAAACACAAAGATTTCTATACCTTTAGGGTTGATAAAAACTGTAGGAATTTTAGGATATGGGATGGGAAGCTTAGGTGTTTTAGGACTGTTGGTCAAACGTACTATCCATCCAACCCTTAAACTTTACACCAGTCCGATAGATCGGGTTAACCTTTTACTTTTGTTGGCTTTATTTGTTACAGGCTTTTTGATGGTTGTTTCAGACGATGGGTTAAAACACGCCTTTTTTTACTTTAATGCTATTCTCTTTTTTGCTCCACAAGAAACTAAATTTGAAGGTATAGCTTTCTGGCATTTCTTTATATTTAATATATTTATACTATATCTTCCTTTTTCCAAATTTTTTCATGGTCCAGCCAAGTATCTTACTTACCACAAAATTTTATGGGATGACATGCCCCAGTCTAAAGGAAGTAAGATAGAAAAACTTATAGAAAGACAACTGGGCTACCAGGTAGGATGGTCTGGCCCTCATGTAAAACCTGAAAAAACCTGGCTTGAAAACGCACAAAACTAA